>JACPQU010000153.1 GCA_016190305.1 Bacillota bacterium | reverse complement strand
TTGGAGCGGGAATATGGTTTGGACCTGATCACGACCGCCCCCAACGTGGCCTATCAATACCTTGAGCCCGGCGGCGAACTGAGGGTGATCGACAACCCGGCCGCTTTCCCCGAGCACAAAGGCACCGGAACCCTGGAGGAGCCCTACGTACGGGCGACGATGTTTTGCCCCCAGTCTTACGTCGGGCCGGTGATGGAGCTTGCTCAAGGGCGCAGGGGCGAGTTCAAGTCCATGGATTACCTGGACGGCATCCGGGTTGTCCTCCAGTACGAGATACCCCTGGGGGAAATCCTCTACGATTTCTTTGACCAGCTCAAGTCCAAGACCCGAGGGTACGCCTCCCTGGATTACGAGTTCTCCGGGTATCGCGAGTCCGACCTGGTCAAGCTGAACATTATGGTCCACGGGGAGGTCGTCGATGCCCTGTCGGCCGTGGTTCATCGCAGCCGGGCGTCCTACCGGGCCCGACAGCTCGTGGAGAAGCTGCGGGAGCTGATCCCCCGCCAGCTTTTCGACATCCCCGTCCAGGCGGCCATCGGGGGCCGGATCATTGCCCGGGAGACGATCAAGGCCCTGCGGAAGAACGTTCTTGCCAAGTGCTACGGCGGTGACGTGACCCGCAAGCGGAAGCTCCTCGAGAAGCAAAGAGAGGGCAAGCGCCGCATGAAGCAGGTGGGGCGGGTGGAGATCCCCCAGGAGGCCTTCATGGCGGTCTTGAAGACCGAATGAGGGTCGTTTCCGAAATGATCAACGTTACCAAAATACATGCCGTTCCCGAAACAGGCGCCGTTCCCGAGAACAACCTCTCCGTACATGCGGGGGAAACTCTGGCCCTTTACCTGCATATCCCTTACTGCCGCCGCCGCTGCGGCTATTGCGACTTCAATACCTATGCCGTCGCCGACAGGCCGCCGGGCGAGCCGGTGCATTACGTGGAGGCCCTTGGCCGCGAGCTGAGACGGCGTTTCGGCGATGCGGGGGCGGGGTTGGCCCGCCGGGAGATCATTTCCGTTTACGTGGGGGGAGGGACCCCCACCTCGCTTCCCGGCGAACTCCTGAGCCGGACCCTCCGCGACCTCCTGGATCAAGTCTCCGCCCCTGGGGGATGCGAGGTCACCATGGAGGCCAATCCCGAAACCTTGACCCCGGTGCTCGCCCGGCAACTGGTGAAAGCGGGGGTGAACCGGTTGAGTCTCGGCGTCCAGGCGACGCAAGGGCGGGTCCTCCGGGTCCTGGAGCGGAATGCCTCCCCCGAAGCGGCCCCCCGGGCCCTAGCGACGGCCAGGGAGGCAGGGTTCGACAACATCGGCGTGGATCTCCTCTGGGGGATCCCGCGCCAGTCGGAGGCGGACTGGGAAGGGTGCCTGGAATGGGTGGCCGCGCAGGCGCCCGACCACGTCTCGGCCTACGGGCTGGAGATCCATCCCGGAACCCCCCTCGGACGAGCGCTGGAGGCCGGCCGCGTTGCGCCGCCGGAAGAAGAGAAGTCCGCCCGGATGTACGAAACGGCTCGATCGGCACTTGCCTCACTAGGTTACGAGCACTACGAGATCGCCAACTTCGCGCTGCCGGGGAGACGATGCCGGCATAACCAGGTCTACTGGCGGAACCGGGAGTACCTTGGACTCGGCGCGGGCGCCTGGTCCTACCTGGAACGGCGCCGTTTCTCCAACCTGAAAGATCCCGGCGCGTATATGGACGGCCTCGCCGCCGCCGTGATCTCCGGGGCGGGGGGAATTCCCGAGGAGCAGGGGGAGGACGTCACGGAGGAAATGGAGCGGGCGGATACGGTCATCCTGGGGTTGCGGATGCTGGAAGGTGTGTCCGGCCTGGATTTCCAGGAGCGCTTCAGGGTTTCGCTCACGGAGATCTACGGATCTTCCATCACCCGGCTGGCAAGTGAGGGTCTCCTGACGGCCGATGAGGCCGGGATCCGGCTGACTCCGCGAGGCCTCCTGCTGGCCAATGAAGTCTTCGCCTCTTTCCTGCCTTGACAGTTCCAGGCCGGAGGTGGTATTTTCTTGTTGAGATTAGCACTCTCTCCCGTCGAGTGCTAACCAGCGGGCTGAGCAGCAGGCTGAGCAGCAGGCTGAGTTTGGAGCGCTTCCGATGAAGCACACCCTGGACGAGCGCAAGCAAACCATCCTCCTGGCCATCACGCGCGACTATATCTCCACCGCCGATCCGGTGGGTTCCCGGACCATTGCCAGGCGCTACGAGCTTGGGATCAGCCCGGCGACAATCCGGAACGAGATGGCCGATCTCGAGGAAATGGGATACCTCGAGCAGCCCCACACCTCTGCGGGCAGAATCCCCTCCCAAAAAGGTTATCGCTTCTACGTCGACCGGCTCATGGAACACGAGCGGTTGGCCGAAGGGGAGCAAACCGCCATCCGGGAGGCCCTGGAGGTCAAGGCCAGGGAGATCGAGCAGGTCATCCACCAGGCGGTCAGGATCATCTCCGACCTGACCAGTTGTGCGGCGGTAGTGCTCCTCCCGGAAATCAGCCGCGGCCGGATCCACACGCTGCGTTTGCTCCCGGTGGAGCCGGGGAGGGCTTTGCTGGTCATGATCTCCAGTTCGGGAATGATCACCAACCGAATCCTGCCCATCCCGTCCCAGGTTTCGGAGAATGACCTGCAATGGATCAGCGGCTACCTCACCGAACGTCTCAAAGGGCTAACCCTGTTGGATCTGGATGAACACCTGATCACCGCTATTCTCGAGGAGCTTCGCGGCTACTCGGCCTTCAGCAGGCAGTTGCTCGAGGCCCTGGTCAGGAGCGTGCAGCAGGCGGACGGGGGAAAGGTGATCACGGGCGGGGCCACCAACATCCTGAGCCAGCCGGAATTCCGGGACATCGAGAAGGCGCGGGACGTGATCAGCATTTTCGAGCGCAGCCATGATCTTTCCCAGTTGCTCTTCGCCTCCCGGCCCCTGGGGGTCAAGATCACCATCGGCAACGAGAATGTGCTCGCGGAATTGCGGGCGTGCAGCCTGGTATCGGCTGTTTACTTCGTAGGGGGCCTGCCCTCCGGGGCCCTCGGCGTGGTCGGCCCCACCAGGATGAACTACGCCAGGGTGATTTCCATTGTGGAGTACGTGGCTCGGATGATTAACGACTGTTTTGACGATCCATTTTAGATATCGGCCATTGAACCTTTCCGGGTGACCGGGACGGGCTTTCCGCCCGTCCCGGACTAATGATCGGAGGCGTGTGGGTTGAGTACAGAGGGCTCCCACGATAAAAAGACGATAGACGCCCTGGATGATTCGGTCCCCGGATCATCGTCGGGGATGGATGCGGAGATGGAGCCTTCCACGAAGGAGCGTCCGGCCGGGGCGCCGTCGGGGTCGTCCCCCTTGGAATCGTCCCCCTCGGGGTCATCGCCGGCTGGATTATCCCAGGAGAGCGACCGGTTGAACCGGTATGTACCGGAATCGGAGATCGTTTCTTTGAGGGAGGAACTGGCGGCTAAAAGCACCGAGGCGGAGGAGTACCTTACCTTGCTCCGCCGGAGCCGGGCTGATCTGGAGAACTTCCGGCGGCGGTCCCAGCAGGAGCGTTCCGAGCTGATGCTCTACGCCGCCGTGCCGGTTATGGGCAAGTTGCTGCCGGTGCTCGACAATCTCGAGCGGGCCATCGAAGCGGCACGGGGGACCGGAGAGTCGGGTCCGCTTTGCGAAGGCGTCGAGCTGATCCTGCGCCAGCTTGCCGACCTGCTCAAGGAGGAGGGCCTGGAGCCCCTGGACCCCGTGGGCCAGACCTTCGACCCCCAGTTTCACGAGGCGGTGGAGCAGGCGGACTCGGAAGAGCACGCGGACGGGACCATCCTCAAGGAACTGCAGCGGGGATACAGGTTGCGGGGAAAGATTCTCCGTCCGTCCCTTGTAAGGGTGGCCCGGAATTCCGGCCCATCCAGGGCAGGGATTTCAGACTGAAGGGTTTGAGTGGGGCACTAAAATCTAGTAATCCAAATTCCAGATTGAAAACGTAGCCCACCTTTGACACCGTTGGGATGGGCATGCGGCAGGAGGGAACCAAATTGGGCAGGGTTGTGGGAATTGACCTCGGTACGACCAATTCGGTGATCGCCGTCCTGGAGGGCGGAGAGCCGACCATCATCCCCAACACCGAGGGGAGCCGCCTGACCCCCTCGGTCGTCGCCTTCACCAAGGAGGGCGAGCGCCTCGTGGGACAGCTCGCCAAGCGGCAGGCCGTGGTCAACGCCGAGCGGACGATCCGTTCGATTAAAAGGCACATGGGCACGGATCACCGGGTGAATATCGACGGAAAGCCGTACAGTCCCCAGGAGATCTCGGCCATGATCCTTCAGAAACTGAAGGCGGTCGCCGAGGCCTACCTGAACGAAAAGAACGATCAGGCGGTGATCACCGTTCCCGCCTATTTCACCGACAGCCAGCGGCAGGCGACCAAGGACGCCGGACGGATTGCCGGCCTCGAGGTGCTGCGGATCATCAACGAACCCACCGCCGCCGCTCTGGCCTACGGGCTCGAGCGGGGCGAAGATCACACCATTCTCGTTTTCGACCTCGGGGGGGGGACCTTCGACGTTTCCATCCTGGAGCTGGGTGACGGCGTCTTCGAGGTCAAGGCCACCAGCGGGAATAACCGGCTGGGCGGCGACGACTTCGACCAGCGCTTGGTCGATCACGTGACGACGGCGTTCAAGCGGGAGCACGGGATCGATCTGGCCAAGGATCCCATGGCTTTGCAGCGGATCCGGGACGCCGCCGAGCAGGCCAAGATCGAGCTTTCCACCAAGTTGACCGCCGGCATCAACCTGCCGTTCATCACCGCGGACAGCACCGGCCCCAAGCACCTCGACGTCACGATCACGAGGGCCAAGTTCGAGGAGCTCACCCGCGACCTGGTGGAGGCCACGATGGGGCCGACCCGGCAGGCCTTGGCCGATTCGAACATTCAGACCAGGGATATTCATAAGATCATCCTGGTGGGGGGCGCCACCAGGATGCCCATGGTGCAGCAGGCGATCAAGGATCTCCTGGGCAAGGAGCCCTACAAAGGGGTCAACCCCGATGAGGTGGTGGCCCTGGGGGCAGCCATCCAGGGCGGGGTCCTGTCCGGAGAGGTCAAGGACGTCCTGCTCCTCGACGTGACTCCCCTCACCCTGGGGATCGAGACCCTGGGGGGGGTGGCAACTCCCATCATCGAACGGAACACCACGATCCCGAGTTCCAAGAGCCAGGTCTTTTCGACGGCCGCCGACGGCCAGACCCAGGTGGAGATCCACGTGCTCCAGGGCGAGCGGTCTATGGCCACCGACAACAAGACCCTGGGACGCTTCATCCTCGACGGCATCCCGCCCGCGCCGCGGGGGATTCCCAAGATCGAGGTGACCTTCGACATCGACGTGAACGGGATCGTCAACGTCTCGGCCAAGGATATGGCCACCAAGCGTGAGCAGAAGGTGACCATCCAGGCCTCGGGTGGTCTCGCCAAGGACGATGTCGAACGGATGGTCAAGGATTCGGAGAAGTACCGGGCTGAGGACGAGCAGCTGAAGCAGGAGGCGGAAGTGCGCAACAACGCTGATCAGCTGATCTACAGCACCGAAAAGATGCTGACCGAACTGGGCGACAAGGTGGAGAAGGGGAACGCCGATGATGTCCGGGCCTCCATCGAGCGGGTCAGGGAAGCCCTAAAAGGGAAAGAAACCGACCGGATCAAGACCGCCGTAGACGAATTGACCAAGCATCTCTACGAGCTTTCCCAGAAACTGTACAGCCAGACGGCGACGGAGGCCGGGGATGGGGTCGGTCAGACCAGCGCAGACGGCGGTGCGGCCGCTTCCGGCAACGATGGCGGGGGCCGGGAGACGATCGTGGACGCCGACTTTGAAATGAAGGATGAGCCGAAGCGTGACCGTGCCGATGGATAGGGCCGCGCACCGGGCGGCCGCGGGCGGAGGTACGGGGCGAAGGCGCCGATCAGCGGTGCCGGGATGGGCGGTGGGGTAGTTGGCCAAAGCCGACTATTACGAGATCCTGGGCGTGGATCGAGAGGCTTCCGCTGAGGAGATCAAGAAGGCCTACCGGAAGCTGGCCAGGGCGTACCACCCTGATGCCAACCGGAACGATCCCAAGGCCGGAGAGCGCTTTAAGGAGATCCAAGAAGCTTATGAGGTCCTTCAGGATTCGGAACGGAGAGCGCGCTATGATCGTCACGGTCACGGCGCCTTTGATGAATCCCCCTTTGATTACGGCCCCGGGGGGGGATTCGGCGACCTGGGCGGCCTCGGAGACCTTTTCGAGAGTGTCCTGGGCGGGTTCGGAGGCAAGACCCAGCGTCGCGGCCCCTTGCGGGGTTCGGACCTGCGGTTCGACCTCGAACTCGGCTTCGAGGAGGCCGCCTTCGGACTCCAGCGAGAGATCCAGGTCTCCAGGGAAGAGGGATGCGAGCGATGCGGCGGGACGGGCGCAGCCCCGGGGTCCACGCCTGCCAAGTGTGAGGCCTGCGGCGGGACCGGGCAGATCCGCTCCACCCAGAGTTCCCTCTTCGGCAGCTTCGTCAGCCTCCGGACGTGCCACCGGTGCCAGGGCACCGGGCGCGTAATCACCAAGCCCTGCGACCAGTGCCGGGGTCGCGGGCGCGTCGAGAAGCGCCGCCGTTTGACCGTGAACATCCCCGCGGGGGTGGACGACGGCACCAGGCTGCGCCTTGCCGGGGAAGGGGAGGCGGGGCAGCGGGGGGGTCCCCCGGGTGATCTTTACGTCCTCATCCGGATCCGGCCGCACCCGGTCTTCCGCCGCCAGGGCGCCGAGGTGGTCATCGAGCACCAGGTCAACTTTGCAGTCGCCGCCATGGGAGGAGAAATCGAAGTTCCCACTCTGGACGGCCCGGCCAAGCTTCGAATTCCCGAAGGGACCCAGCCGGGCTCGGTGTTCAGGTTGAAAGGGAAGGGGATCCAGCGCCTGGAGGCCTACGGCCGGGGCGACCAGCACGTGAGGGTCGTGGTGGAGGTCCCAACCCGTCTCTCCGAGCGGCAGCGGGAACTTCTCGAGGAGTTCCTCAGCCTTTCGGGAGAGCAGCCCCGGGAAGAGGAGAAGGGTTTTTTCAAGAAGGTGAAGGACGCCTTTGGACCCGGATAAGCTTCCCGCGGATCCGGATCACCTCCCTGTGGACTCGGATAAGCTCCCCGCGGGGGAATACCTCTTCCAGGGCTGGCAGTTGAAGGCCGTTTTCCCCGGGAGGGTACCGCCGGCCGAGCGGGAAGGCTACCGGCGGCTGCTGGCGGAATCGGCCGGAACGGAACAGGTTGTGGAGGAAACCAGACGCGCGGGTCCGCCGGGAACCGCGGATCAGCCTGGGCCGGTCCCGCGATGGATCCTGACCGCTTTCTTTCCGGAGGAGCGAAAAGCCCGGGAGACTCTTGCGGTCATGAAGACGGCGGTGCAGCTTGCAACGGTCGGATCGGGTCCCGCCCGGGCCGGTCAGCCGCCTGTGCTTGAGGCCGCCCCCATCCCCGCCGGGGACTGGGCGGAAGACTGGAAACGCCAGTTCAGCGTAGTCCGGGCCGACCACGGCCTGGTCGTCATTCCCTCCTGGGAGCAGTACCGTCTCCGGCCGGGGGAAATCCCCATCTACCTCGAACCCGGGCTGGCCTTCGGAACCGGGACCCACCCCACCACCCTCCTTTCGCTGGCCCTCCTCGGGAGGGCCGTCCAGGGGGGCGATTATGTCCTGGACCTGGGGTGCGGATCCGGGATCCTGTCCATCGCCGCCGCGCGCCTGGGCGCCGGAAAGGTCCTGGCCGTGGACGTCGACGAACTGGCCGTCCGCGCCACCGAGGCCAGTGCCGCCCGGAACGGGGTGCACGGCTTGATCCAGGCCCGGCGCGCCGACTTCCAGACCCTGGCCTTGCCCCGTCGGGCCCAGGTCCTGGCGGCCAACATCGGGCGCCAGGCCGCCCTGGCCGTGATGGCCCGGGTGAACGACTTTCTGGAGCCGGGCGGCCGGATCATCCTGGCCGGGTTCAAGGCCGGATCCATCGGAAAGGTGGCCGGCGCCGCCCCCGGCCTGGGGCTTTCGGTCGTGGAAAAGCGGATCGTGGACGGATGGGCGGCTGTTCTAGCCGTCTTCAAACCCGGCGATCCCTCACCAGAAGGATCCCGAATGCCCGGGGCATCCGTTCCCAGTACTCCCGCGCCAGGCGCTTCCGTTTCCGGTACACCCGCGACCCTGCTTCCTGGAGCGGGTGCAGACCCTGGGATGGGCCGGCGATGAGCCGGAAGGGTGCGCGGTACCGCTTCTACCTTCCGGCGGAGACTCTTGCCGGGGAGGAGGCCGTCTGCTCGGGAGCCCAGGTGCACCACGCCGCCCGGGTCCTCCGTCTCCGGCCCGGCGATCGGATTGAGGTCTTCGACGGGCGGGGCGCCGCCTACCAGGCCGCCATCACCTCGATCGAACCTTCAGCCCGTCCGGAAGGGCGCATGTTGCTGCGGATCCTGGGATCGCTGGAAACCAGGGCGGAGCCGTCCTTCGAGTTCATCCTTCACCAGGGCCTGGTGCGCGAGGCGAAGATGGATCTGGTAATCCAGAAGGCCGTGGAACTGGGGGCGGCCGGGATCGTTCCGGTGGCCTGTCTCCGATCGTCGGTCGAACTCTCCGGACGGAGGGCCGTCCAGCGGGTCGAACGCTGGCAATCAATCGCCGTCGAGGCGGCCCGCCAGTGCGGGCGCTCCCGGGTGCCGCCGGTGTCGCCGGTGCGATTCTTCGAGGAGGCCGCCGTTGCCCTCCCACCGGGAGAACCCGCCGTCCTCCTATGGGAGGCCGAGGAGCAAAGAGGGCTGAGGGAAGTCCTTGAAAGTCTGGGTCCGGCCAAAGCTTTGGCGCAGGCCAGGCTGAATTTTTTTATCGGTCCTGAAGGAGGATTCGCCCCGGAAGAACTGGAGATCGCCCGGCGGCAAAAAATGGCTTTCGCGTCTCTCGGGCCGAGGATCTTGCGCACTGAAACCGCCGGCCTTGCGACGCTGGCGGCGGTGATGTATCATTTCGGAGAACTGGGGCGTTGAATAAAAGGCAGCGGAGTTTGACAGAAGCGGACGTAGCGGATTTAAAGATGCAGCGGATTTAAAACCGGGGTGAATGTCTTGATCGGAAGGGGCACGGAAGCCTGTGGAATACCGGCTGGAACGCCGGCAGGAACCCCGGCGGTCGTTGGGGCGAAAGCCGGCTGCCGCACTCCTTCGCATGGGCTTGACCCCGCGTCCCGGGACCTTCCCGGGCGGAGGGTGGCCTTCCACACCTTGGGCTGCAAGGTCAACCAGTACGACACCGCGTCGGTAGCCTCCCTGTTCAAGGAGCGGGGCTACGCGGTGGTCGATTTCGACGCGCCGGCCGAGGTATACGTGATCAACACCTGTTGCGTCACCCACCTGGCGGACCGGAAATCCCGCCAGGCGGTGCGCCGGGCCCGCCGGCAGAATCCGGGGGCCCGGGTGGTGATGATGGGCTGTTCGCCCCAGGTGGACCCCGTCGCGGCCGCCGCCGTCTCCGGGGTGGACCTGGTGGTGGGCACGGCGGATCGCGGGCGCCTGGCTGATCTCCTGGAGCAGGTCCCAGCCGTCCGGGAACCGGACCTGCCCCCGATGGTATCGGTGGGAAAGATCCTGGCGGCCCGGGATTTCGAGGACCTGCCGGCCGGGGAAAGCCCATCCGGCCGGACCCGCGCTTATGTCAAGGTACAGGACGGCTGCAGTCGCTTTTGCTCCTACTGCGTCATCCCCAGGGCTCGCGGCATCGAGCGGAGCCGCACCCCCCGCAGTGTGATCGAAGAAGTGCGGGTCTTGGCCCGCACCGGCTACCGGGAGATCGTGCTCACGGGGGTCCTGCTCAGCGCTTACGGCAAGGAACTGGCACCCCCCCTCGATCTGGCCGGCCTGCTGGAACTGGTGCACGAGGTGGAAGGGATCGAGCGGATCCGGTTGAGTTCGGTTCAGCCCGGAGATGTGGATGATCGGCTGCTGGCGGCCCTGGCGGAGCTGCCCAAGGTCTGCCCGCACCTGCATCTTCCGCTCCAAAGCGGTGCGGATGAGATCCTTAGAGCGATGCGGCGTCCCTACGACACCCGGGTCTACCGTGCGGTGCTGGACATGATCCGGGACCGGCGGCCGGAAATCGCCGTCACCGCCGACGTCATCGTCGGTTTCCCGGGGGAAACGGAAACGCTTTTTCAAGAAGGAGCACGCTTCATCGAGGCCGCCTCTTTCAGCGGGATGCATATTTTCCCCTTTTCGCCGCGAAGAGGGACCCCTGCTTTCTCCCTCCCGGGCAGACCAGGCGGGGCGGATGTTCAGCGGAGAATCCGTGAACTGGAGAGGATCGCGGCCGCCGGGCGGTCCGTTTACGCGGAGCGGTTCCTGGGGAGGGTGCAGCCCGTGCTCGTTGAGGAGCCGGCCGGTGAGGGCCTGCTGCAGGGTTACACCCCCCATTACCTGAAGGTGGTCTTTCCGGGGGCGGATCCGGTGCGGGGGGCGACCGTGCCGGTCTTCCTGGAGGAACTGCGGGATGAGTGCCTCCTGGGCCGTCCGGTGGCGGGAAACGATCACCCGGCTGATCCAGGGGAGGAACTTCAACCGATCATATAGAATTTGACGGGACCAGCCGGTTGTGAACCAGGTCAAGCCCCGGCTCGTATGCTGTTAAGCCGGTATGGTGAGAGCCGATGCTCTCGGGTCGGTGATCGGTGCAGGAGGTCGGGTCGTTGAGCGGGTGTATCTTCTGCCGGATCGTTTCCGGGGAGATCCCTTCCCAAAAAATTTATGAGGACGACAGGGTGATCGCTTTCAAGGACATCAACCCCCGCGCCCCCGTGCATCTTCTGGTGGTGCCCCGAAAGCACCTGGCCTCGGTTCTGGAACTCGGCCCGGAGGATAGCGATTTGGGCGGCCATGTGTTGCACGTGCTGGGGCAGCTCGCCCGGCAGGAGGACCTGGCCGGACGCGGTTTCCGGATCGTCAGCAACTGCGGGCAGGAGGGTGGCCAGACGGTGGACCACCTCCACTTTCATCTCCTTGGCGGGCGCCGCCTGGGCGCCATGGGTTAGCCAAACCCCGAACTGGATTTCCAGCATGGGGGGGAGGGTTGACAGTGACGGTTGTTCGTATTCAAAGAGATGAGTCCTTCGATAAGGCGCTCAAGCGCTTCAAGCGGGAATGCCGCCGGACCGGCCTGATGTCCGAGATGAAGCGTCGGGAATCCTATGAGAAGCCCAGCGTGCGCCGAAA
The DNA here is from genome assembly GCA_016190305.1 of Bacillota bacterium. Classification (GTDB taxonomy): domain Bacteria; phylum Bacillota; class JACPQU01; order JACPQU01; family JACPQU01; genus JACPQU01. The sequence continues at coordinate 1,614 of JACPQU010000153.1, read as the reverse complement.
GAAAAAAGCCGAGGCCGCCCGAAAGAAGAAGCGGTTGCGTAATCCCTTCTAGGGAGGATTCCCGGCGGGGAAATGATCCTTTGGAGCCCGAAAATCGCACCCAATTGAAGCTTGATGACTGGAGGCCTGATTAATCAGGCTTCTAGTTTTTGGGGGTGAGGATCCTGCCGCATCCATCTCGCAAGCAGGCGTCCGGCAAACTGCGGGACATGATCCTTGAAGTTCCGGGGGTCCCTCCGGGCCTGATCCCAGCCGTGATCCAGACCAGGATCACGGCGGTGCTCCAGGTTCTGCCCCTGGTCCTGGCGTTTCTGGCCTTCGTCCTGACCCTCGGGGGGGCGGCTTTGGGGCGCCCCGCCCAGGCGGAGGAGAGCGGGACGGCCGGCCGGAGCGTCCACCTCGTCAGGCTTGAGGGAACGGTGGATCGCGGGATGGCTGCTTTCTTGTCCCGCTCCCTGGCGGAGGCGCGGGATGCGGGCGCCGATGCCGTGATCCTGGAGATCGACACCCTGGGAGGAGCCCTGGACGGAGCTCTCGCCATGCGGGATCAGATCCTAAAGGAACCACGGGTGGTCAGCTTCGTCTCCGGCCGGGCCTGGTCCGCCGGCGCCCTGATCGCCCTGGCCACCGAGACGATTTACATGACTCCCGGGAGCAGCATGGGCGCAGCCGAGCCGAGGCCGGCCCAGGAAAAGATCATTTCGGCCTTTCGATCGGAGATGGAGTCCACCGCCCAGGCGCGGGGGAGAGACCCCCAGGTGGCCGCGGCCATGGTGGACAGCCGGGTGTCCGTGAATGGACTGACCAACAAGGGTGAGCTGCTGACCCTCACCGCGGCCAAGGCCGCCGAGATCGGTTACGCCGAGCAGGCCCGGACCCGCGAAGAGGTCATTTCCAAGCTTGGGTTGGAGGGCGCCCGGCTGGTCGAGCTCCGGATCACCCGGGCGGAACGGATCGCCCAGTTCATCACCCACCCCTTTGTGGCACCGGTGCTCCTTGCCCTCGGGCTGGTCGGCCTCCTGACCGAATTCTTCAGCCCGGGTTTCGGTCTTCCGGGAGCCCTCGGGCTGACCTTCATGGGTCTCTACTTCGGCGGCCACCTCCTGGCGGGCTTGTCGGGATGGGAGGTCCCGCTGCTGTTCCTGGGCGGCGTCTTCTTTCTCCTGCTTGAAGCCTTCACCCCCGGGCTTGGGATCCCGGGCCTGGTCGGCTTGACGGCCCTGCTGGCGAGCATCGTCCTGGCGGCGGGGGATACCGCCGCCGGGCTCAGGTCGCTGGCCATCGCCGGCGTCCTATCCATCGTCCTGGGTTTCCTGTCCCTACGTTACCTGGTCCGCTCCCCGGCATGGAACCAGCTCATCCTCCGGTCGCGCCTGACCACGGCCGAAGGTTATCTTTCCCAACCGGAGACCGAGGATCTGGTCGGCCGCTCCGGGATCGCCGTCACCCCCCTCCGTCCCGCGGGTACCGTCGAGGTCGAAGGAAGGCGGCTCAGCGTGGTGACCGAGGGCGGTTATACGCCTGCCGGCGCGGGGGTTACGGTGATCGAGGTGCATGGCGGCCGCGTCGTGGTGCGTGAAGCGGCGCCGGCGCCGGGCGCCGGGCGTGATCAGG
>JACPQU010000144.1 GCA_016190305.1 Bacillota bacterium | reverse complement strand
GGTCCACCGTGTCATGACTGGCGGGCTGACGGGAACCCCCGGCGGGCATCTTCAGCAGGACCGCTCCCGAACCGTCCGTGCCGAGGACGAAGGACAAGATTCCGTTTCCGTTTTCCGTTTCCCCCACCACCACCGCCCCCGCCCCGTCGCCGAAGAGGACGCAGGTGTTGCGATCCTCCCAGTCGGTGATCCTGGAGAGCAGGTCGGCCCCGATCACCAGGACCTTCCGGCAGGTGCCGTTCGCCACGAACTGGCTGGCGGTGGACAGTCCGTAAATGAACCCGGTGCAACCCACGCTGAGATCAAAAGCCGCCGCATTCATCATCCCCAGCCGGTGCTGCACGAGGCAGGAGGTGGCCGGGAAGATGGTATCGGGGGTCACGGTAGCCACGATCACCAGGTCGATCTCCGAAGGCTGCGTTCCCGCGTCGGCCAGGGCCGCCACGGCGGCCTCCGCGGCCAGGTCCGACGTGCAGACCCCGGGAGGCGCGATCCGCCGCTCCCGGATCCCGGACCGTTCCAGGATCCATTGGTCGGAGGTGTCCACCATCCGCTCCAGGTCCTGGTTGCTCAAGACCTGGGAGGGAACAGCCGAACCCACGCCCAGGATCCCGGGACGCTTTCCGTCAAGCCTCCTGATGGACTCCAAGCTCCCTCCACCTTTCGATCTGATCCCTGATGTTGTCGATGACCCCTTCCCGGGCGAAGTCCCGCGCCAGGCGCAGGCCGTTCCGGATCGCTTCCGCGTTGGAACTCCCGTGACACTTGACGCACACACCCTGGACACCCAGGAAGGGCGCTCCTCCATAATGGGCATAGTCCATCCGCAAGCGCACCCTTCGGAGACCGGGGGCGCAGAGCAAACCACCCAGGCGCGGCCATACCCCCCGGTTCAGTTCGTTGCGGATGGAGGTTCCGAGAAGGTGAGCGAAACCCTCGATGGACTTGAGGACGATGTTCCCGATGAACCCGTCGCAGACCACCACGTCAGTCTCTCCGTTGAAGATATCCCGTCCCTCCACGTTTCCCGAAAAGCCTTCTACGGCCCTCTGGATCAGATGGTAGGCCTGCTGGACGACCTCGTTTCCCTTGCCCTCTTCCGTCCCCACGTTCAGCAGGCCGACCCGGGGAGCTTCGATCCCCAGGACGCTGCGGGCATAGGCGGAGCCCATGATCGCGTAGTGAAGAAGGTGGGAAGGACGGGCGGTGGCGTTGGCCCCCACATCCAGGAAGAGGGTTCCCCTGGAGGAAAGGGAAGGAACCACCGGCGCCAGGGCCGGGCGCTCAACCCCCGGGATCCGGCCCAGGATCAAGAGGGCGGCGGTCATGAAAGCCCCGGTGTTGCCAGCCGAGAGAAAACCGGCCGCTTGGCCTTCCTTGACCATCCTGATCCCCACGACCATTGATGAATCTTTCTTCCGGCGGACGGCGGCGGTCGGGATATCGTCAGGCCCGATGACCTCGGTGGCCGGGGCGATCTCCAGCCCGGGCAGCCTCGCGTCCGCGCCCTGGATATGGGCTCCGACCGCCTGGGGATCCCCGGCCAGGATGACCCCGATCCCAAGCTCCCGGACGGCCCGCACCGCACCCTTGACGGTCTCCGCCGGTGCTCCGTCTCCACCCATAGCGTCAATCGCGATCCAGATCACCCGGCCACGGACCTCCCCCCGGTGGAAACCATGAAGGTGCCTGTCAGCACCGGCTCGTCGTCCACCGTCGTGTTAACCTGGACGACAACCCGGTGTCCCAGGCAGCGGACCACCTCCGCTCGAGCGAGGAGCCTCTCGCCGGTGTAGACCGGCCGCCGGTACTTGACCTTTCCGATGCCGGTGAGAACGACTTCGGAGTCAATCAGAGCCAGGGCCAGCGAGTGGGCCTGGGCGAAGAGATGATAGCCACGCGCGATGCGGCTCTTGCGAAAAACCATGTCCGAGGTGACTTCCAGAAGGGAAAGGGCCTTTTTACCGGGTTCCAGCTCCAGCAGGTCCCCGACGATTTCACCCCTGCCGAGCGGCTTGATCTCCACCAGACGCCTGGAGGCCTCATTCCGGAGGCGCTGGCGAAGCTCGGGGATCTGAAGAGCGGCCCGATCGAGCCTGATGGTCTGTACGCTGACCCGGAACCGGTGGGCGAGTTCGTCATCGGTAAGAAAGGGATCCGCGGCAAGGGCGCGGGCCAACGTTTCCCTTCGTTCTTTGCGGGACACTCCGCCGTTACGATTCGAAATAACGGCCACCCCCAGATCAGGCCCTGCCGGAAATTGTCGTTTAGGGGCGCAGTTTGTAACCTGATGTTAGTAGTAGCTCACAAGGGTTTGCAATGCTTAAGGCCTATTATAAACAAGGGTGGTGGGGATGGCAAGAAAAATAGGGTAAGCGTGGGAGGGAAAGGCAGGCTGCTTATGGGCCGTCATCCAAAGCGGCCTGACAGAACGCGCCGACCGGAAGGCCGGCGCGCAGGCTGTTTACGGGTGGTCACTGGAACAGGTGATCACTGGAAGTGGAACCGGGCGAGTAGAATCAGCTACTCGGCCACGGCCAGAACTTTGCGGTGCCGGTAATACCCACAACTGGAGCAGGCCCGATGCGGCAAGACCGGTTCGTTGCAGCGCGGGCAACGGGTGATCTGCGGCGTCTCCAGCTTCCAATGAGTACGCCGTTTCCGGCCGCGGCTCTTGGAGATCTTATGCTTGGGAACTCCCAACGGGGTCACTCCTTTCAGGTCTGCCGGTCGTCCTCCCCCTTGCTTCCAAGGGTCCGGCTGAAGGCGGCGAGTTTCCCCCACCTCTGATCTGGTTCCTTCAACTCGCAACCGCACTCGGCCAGGTTTCGGTTGGCCCCGCACCGGGGGCACAGCCCGCGGCACTCTTCCCGGCAAAGAGGTTTCATCGGCAACTCGGTGATCAGGATATCTTTCAGGAAGCCATCCAGCACGATCTCATCGGCCTCGAAGTGCTGGAGGTCTTCATCCTCCCGGTTCCCATCCTGGTTTTGCAACGGCTCCTCCGTGAGCCTCTTGAAACCCTGAGTATAAGCGACCCGAAGGGGTGCCTCGAAGACTTCCAGGCACCGGCTACAGGACAGGACGACGGTGGTTTCAACCGTACCTTGCACTATGTACAGCAACCCTGAGTTGGTCACCATCCCCGAGGTCCTTAACGGGTATGGGAATCTGGCCTCGCCGGCGTCTTCATTCACTCGTAGGTCGGGCAGGTCCCCTCGAAGATCGTAATTGTGACTGGAACCCTTCTTGTGCAGTTCGCCGACATCAATCTTCAAGGCTTGACCCCGCCCTCGAATAAGACAAAATCATTATAGCACGGGCATGGAAGGAGTCAATCAACTGGTACAAAGCCGGCTGATCGCGTGGCGGGCCCGATCGAAGCACTTTCTAAATTCTAAAATCGAAGAAGTTTGGTTCCGGAACGGGGCCGGGCTTGGCCGCCTCCCGACGGCCGCTGAGGAAACCACGGCTTAAGCGGAGGCGGCCTTGGCCGGAACCCATGGAAAACCTTCAACCTTTAATGCATTCGGGTCTTTAGTGCGTACGGGTCGAGTTTTCTCCCATGCGGACCAGGATCTTGGCCAGGGTGCGCTTCTCGTCCTCGTTGGCTGTCTTCCAGAGTTCGGTAAGCAGCGCTTCTTCTTTGGTTCCAGGCTGCTCCCACCGCATGGCTACCTCAGCCAGGTTGACGATGCCCTCCAGGAGCACCTTCTCGGAAACGCCCTTGGTCCTGGCCTCCTGGATGCGCCCGGCCAACTGGGAACGAAACTGGTCGAACTCCTGCTGTGCTTGATTCATGCGTACACCTCCTCAACCAGTAATTTGCGGTGCCGCGAAGCGGAATATTCATTGAAGGATCCGTCTGGTCCAAGAAAAAAGGGCTCTTGAAGAGCCCCTTTTCATTCCGGTGGTGAGTTTATTGCCTCTTGAAAGATTTACATTTTGAGAATCTTTGTAATCCCTGATGGTCATTGTCCACCAGTTGTCTGATCAAGCGTTGATTCCGAAAACCCCGCCTGCCGTACCCGCGACGATCCCGAGGAAAACGTGGGTGATGGCGGACCCGGTCAACTGGAGATCCGGGATCAGCAAGTTCCCGATGACCAGGAGGAGGACGGTGTAGATCGCCCCCGCGACGGCTCCGTTCAACCAACCGGCGGTACCCGCCCGGCGTGCGGCGTAGAATCCGCCGACGAAAATGCTGAAACCGCTGGTCGCCGTGGAAAGTCCGGGCATGATCGTGTCAGGAATCCCGGTCAAGGCCAGGAGGAGACCGAAGAAAAGAAAGGCGACCAGGGAAATCAGGTAGGCCCATGTCACGCCCATGAAGATGCTTCTCGGGTGAAGCTTCATCGCTTGAGGACCGGCTGGGGCGCCCCGACTGCCGCGTCCGGCACGTCCGCCGCGAAGGGGGATGGTACGTGGTTTCACGATCTCACCTCCCCGGGCCGGCTTCTGAACTAGATCTATTCTGAACTAGATCTATGAGAAGGAGAAAAGAGTTATTACGCCCGGCCGAAGCCGCCGAAACGCTCCGGCGCGAATTCGGGGAAGGCTAGGGAGGGCTCGCCGAAGACGATCCACTCCGCCAGGAGCCTGCCGGTCACCGGGGCCAGGGTCACCCCGTCTCCCTCGTGCCCGACCGCGGTGAAATAATCGGGCCGGCCGGGAAGAGGGCCGAGGAGCGGCAGACCGTCCGGGGTTCGGGGGCGAAGACCCGCATAGGTGCGGATGATCTTCAGGCCGTTGAGGGAGGGGAGGAACTCGAGGGCATTCCGAAGGATGGATCCGATCACCGCCGGGTTGGTGCGACGGTCAAAACCCGCTTCTTCCCGGCTGCTTCCGATCAGGAGATTGCCGGCCGCCGTCTGCTCGACGCCGAAGGCAATCCCCGCCGGACGGGCCGCCGGCGGGACGCCGCCGGGGCTGCGGGATTGTCCCGGGGCGGAGAATTTGACCGCGAGATAACCGGCCTCCAGCATGGGAGTGTTGAGAAGGGGATCGACGGCTTCAGTCACCGCCACCTGCCCGCGCCTGGGAATCACCGGGAGCCGGAAACCGGTCAGCCGGGCCACAGGATCCGCCCATGCCCCCGCCGCATTTACCAGGACCCGTGCCCGGAGGAACCTTCCACCCGTCAATAAGAGGCGGTAGCCGGTCCCCGGAGAATGCTCCACCCCCAACACCTCGGAGCGGACCATTATCCGGGCACCCATCCCTTCCGCTTGTCGGGCCAGGTAATGAGCCAAGCGAACCGGGTTGACCTGTCCGTTAAAGGTGCTGAAGGCCGCCCCTCTGATTCGAGGTGAAAGGGCCGGCTGGCGGGATAGGGCTTCGTCCCGTTCCAACAGCTCCACGGGGATCCCGTACTCCCGCTGCCTTTGAACCAGACCCTTCAATCCGTCCCAGGCCTCCTCCGAGCGCGCGACCAGCATCCCGCCATCCTGGCGGAACTCCAGGGAGGAGCCCCCCTCCGAAGCGGCCAGTTCCTGGTGGAGCCGCAAGCTCTCACGAGCCAACTGGAGGTGGGGGCCGGGAACCTTGGAAAGGAGGAAAAGATAACCGTCGCAGGATCCGGACGCGCCCGAGGCCACGTCTCCTCTTTCCAGGAGACAGACGTCCTTACCGAGAGCGGCGAGATGGAAGGCTACGGCGGTGCCGACCACTCCCCCGCCGATCACCGCCACTTCGGCCTGCTGGACCCGGTGGTCCGTCATGCGTGTCTGATTATTGCTCGTTGAGGATTCGCTCCACGGCGCTCTTGACAACCCGGATCTCCGTCTTGTCGTTCACCCGCAGGTTGACCACGTTGTCATTGATCCCGGTGATCGTACCGAGTACGCCGCCTGCGGTGAGAACCTGGTCGCCGTTCTTCAATGCGGCCAGGAGCTCCCGGCGTCGCTTCTGCTGGCGCTGCTGGGGAAGGATGATGATCACATAGAAAAAGACCATCAGGAAGACTAACGGCAGCAGCCCCACGAACTGTTCCATTTACCCAACCTCCTTCTTTGCTCGGCCCGGGGCGACGGCCCCTCAAGGCCCTTTCAGGGTTCCACTCCCGCCGGGTGATCTCCTCTGGTCATTGTCCAAACTCGGTCGTTGATCATCCGATCGGTTCCTCCTCCCCCCCGGGCGCCCGTCGCTCCGCCTCGCCCGCTATGTACCGATCCAGGAAGCCTTGCTTGAAGGACGGGAAGGCGTCATCCAGGACAGCCTGCCTGGCTTTCCTCATCAAGGAGAGGATGAAATGCAGGTTATGCCAGGTGGTGAGCCTTACCCCCAGGATCTCCCGGGCGTGCAGGAGATGGCGGATATAAGCCCGGCTGTAGTTTTTGCACGTATAGCAATCGCAATCCGGATCCAGGGGGCCTCCATCCCGGGCGAAGGCGGCGTTGCGGGCCGTCAGCCGGCCGCCCGCCGTAAACACCGTTCCGTGGCGGGCCAGCCGGGTCGGCAGGACGCAGTCGAACATATCGATGCCCCTGGCCACCCCTTCCAGCAGCGCTTCCGGGGAACCGACCCCCATCAGGTACCTGGGCGATAAAACGGGCAGGTGTGCGACCGTTTCCTCGACGGCGGCGAAGGTTACGGCCGAAGGCTCCCCGACACAGAACCCACCCAGGGCATACCCCTCGAAGCCGACCTCCGTGACTTCCAGCGCGCTCCGGCGGCGCAGATCAGGGTAGACGCCTCCCTGGATGATGCCGAATACGGCCTGCTTCAGGCCTCCGCCCCTCCGGCAACGGCGGGCCCAGCGGGTGGTCATTTCCACCGCGTCTTCCATCTCTCCCCGATCCGCCGGGTACGGAAGGCAGACATCGAGCACCATGGCAATGTCGGAGGCGAGGGCCGCCTGGATCTCCATGGCCAGTTCGGGGGTGAGGAGGTGCCGCGAGCCGTCCACCGGCGAGATGAAGGTCACCCCCTCCTCGGTGAGGGCTTTGGCCGCTCCCAGGCTGAGGATCTGGAATCCCCCGCTGTCGGTGAGGATGGCCCCGTTCCAGTTCATGAAGCGGTGCAGACCCCCTGCTTCCTCGATCAACCGGTGGCCTGGACGCAGGTAAAGGTGGAGGGTGTTGGACAGCAGGACCCGGGTTCCCATTCCCGCCAGTTCATCCGGAGCCATGGCGCGGACCGAGCCGTGTGTGCCAACTGGCATGAAGACCGGGGTCGGCACCGGGCCGTGGGGAGTGCGCAACTCTCCCGCCCTGGCCGCCCCAGAGCCGGTTTCCTTCTGAATTTCAAAAGAGAGGGCCAAAGGACCATTCCTCCTGTTGGAGGCTCCGTGCTCCAGGGTGCAACATCTCAAAGGATCAACATCGCGTCCCCCAGGCTGTAGAAGCGGTATCTTCGCTCCACCGCCTCCCGGTAAACCGACCGGATCCTGTCGGTTCCTGCAAAGGCGCAGACCAGCATCAGGAGTGTCGAACGCGGGAGGTGGAAGTTGGTGAGCAGGCAATCCACGCCACGGAACCGGTATCCGGGGTGGATGAAAAGACCGGTTTCACCCAGTCCTCCTTTGAAAAAACCGTCCGCCCCCACCGATGACTCCAGAACCCTGGTCACCGTCGTGCCGACCGCCACGGTCCGATTCCCACGGCGGCGGACCTCATTCAGGAGTCCCGCCGTCTCCGCCTCCAGCGCGAACCGCTCCGCTTCCATGACGTGGCGATCAATATCCTCCACCAAAACCGGCAGGAAGGTCCCCGGGCCCACGTGAAGGGTGACATAGGCGATGGATAACCCTCGGGCGGAGAGATCCTCCAGGTGGCGCTCGGTGAAGTGGAGACCGGCGGTGGGTGCGGCCACCGATCCCTCGTGACGGGCGTAGACGGTCTGGTACCGGGAAGGCTCATCCAGGTCCCGCTTGATGTAGGGAGGAAGGGGCATCTTCCCCAGACGCCGGATCACATTCCTTGGATCTTCCCCATCCGGGGTGGAAAAGACGATCCGGCGCTCTCCGCGCGAAACCCCAGCCCCGTGGGGAAGGATCTCCCCTACCAGGTTTCCCTCGCCGAAAATGAACTTCCGCCCCGGCAGCGCCCTCCTGGCCGGCCGGACGAGGGCTTCCCATTCCGAACGCCCGCTGCCCGGGGACGGGGTCCTTCCGGACGTGGGGCCGGCGGCGACGGCCGCCACGGTTACATCCCCGGCGGCCTCCCTCAGGAGGGTGATCTCGATCCGTCCCCCCGTGCTCTCCTTGCGCCCCTCCAGTCTGGCCGGAATGACCCTGGTGTCGTTCAACACCAGGGCATCCCCGGGGTCCAGATACCCCCCCAAGTCGGAAAAACAGCGGTGCTCGACCCGGCCCGTCCGGCGATCAAGGACCAGCAGGCGCGATGCGCCCCGATCGGGAAGCGGC
>JACPQU010000158.1 GCA_016190305.1 Bacillota bacterium | reverse complement strand
TTCCATCCCTGGCCGGGGCGTCGGCCATGTTTGTCCACGGGGGGGTTCAGGCTTTCCTGCTTCTTTTCGCGGCCCAGCGCGGGATCGTCCACGCCGGGCTTTTCTTCACCATCTACTCCCTGATCGGTCTGGGTTCCCGGATTTTCGTCGGGCGGGCCGGGGATCGCTTCGGCATACGCACCGTCACGCTCCCCAGCCTTTTCGTCCTGGCCGTGGGGCTGTTCTTCCTTGGAGCCGCCCGCAGCCTTTCGGCCCTGATCTTGGCCTCGGTGATCTACGGCCTCGGTTTCGCCGCCGTCAACCCGCTGGTTGCCGCCATGGTCGCCGGGGCGGTGCGCGATTCCGAGAAGGGGGCTGCCCTGGGCTTCCAGGGGGCTGGGAAGGATGTGGGGATTGCCTTGGGGGGTCCGCTCCTCGGACTGCTGATCGCCCCTCTTGGATACGGGGGCACCTTCCTTACCGCCGGGCTGATCATGGTGGGAGTGGCACTGGGGATGTCGGTCCTGTTGCCCAGGCGGGACCCCTCCGGACGGGTGGATCCGGGATCGGGCCATGCGGTGGGAAGCTAAACGGGTGCCGGGCGGGCGAGGTCTATTCCGATCCGAGCGAGGGGTGCTCGTCGCCCATGGACGCTTACGGGTGCTCAAGGACGCTTAGGGGTGCTCAGGGGCGCTGGCCGAGGGTCACCTGCAGGTCAAGGCTGAGTTTACCGCGGCGAATCAGGATCTTGACGATATCCCCCGGCCGATGATCGTCCAGGGCCCGGCTCAACTCCAGGAGAGTGTCGGTTGTTTTCCCCCCAACGGTCATGAGGCGATCACCCGCCCGGATCCCTCCTGAATATCCGGGCAGACCGGGAGTGGCGGCCTCAACCAGCAGACCCTCCCCCCGCGGGATCACGTAGCGGGCCAGTTCGCTTTCCGAAAGTTCCAGCCCCAGGAACGGCCGGACGACATTTCCGACGGCCAAGAGGTCGCGCACCACCCTGGTGACCACGTTGCTTGGAATGGCAAACCCGAGACCTTCCGCTTCCTCGGAGATCACCTTGAGGGTGTTGATCCCCACCACCTCCCCCCGGCTGCTCGCCAGAGGCCCGCCGCTGTTCCCCGGGCTGATCGCGGCATCGGTCTGAAGCAGCCCGTAGACGTATCCCTGTCCCTGGTCCGGGACGCGATCAAGCCCGCTCACGATCCCGGCGGTGGCGCTGTTGTGGAATCCCATGGGGTGGCCGATGGCCACCACCGGCTCGCCCACCTTCAGGGTCGCCGAGTTCCCAAAAACCGCCGGGGTCAGACCCGGGGCCTCTATTTTCAGCAGGGCGATGTCGGACAGAGCGTCCGATCCAAGGAGCGAAGCCTCCAGGATCGTCTCCTGCGGCGTCACCACCAGGATCCGCGAGGCCCCATCCACCACGTGGTTGTTGGTCACGATCCGCCCCTGGGCGTCCCAGACCACCCCGGTGCCGGAACTGATTTCTTCCTCCCCCGCACCCCCCGGGTAGTTGCCGGCGACGTACTGGGCGATGACCCCCACGACCGAAGGCTTCACCTTATCGATGATAGGGACCGCGGAGAAGAACAGGGAGCCGCCGGAAACTCCGGTTACATCGTTGACCCCGACGGCGGAGCCGGCACCGGAAACGCCTGGAGAGGCGGTTGTGGAGGTTGAGGAGGCTGAGACGGCGGCTGCCGATCCTGGGGTAGCGATCCGGACGGTCCTCGTCCCCGCATCCCACTGGACCTCGGCCCCCAGGGCTTCGCTGACGAAGCGGACGGGCACCATGGTGCGGCCGTCGATGATCGTGGGGGGGATGTCGGTGGCCACCTCCCGCCCGTCAACCAGGATCCTGATCGCGGAGAGGAGTTGGACAGCCCTGCCTTCCCCCTGGAACCCGGGAACCGCCGTCACCATGAACAGAGCCGCCGCCAGGGCCAACCAGAACTTCTTCATTTCTCCCGCCCCCTCTGTTTCTCCAATATTGGGGAAGGTGGGAGCGCTTTCCTGCTTATGGGGTTCCCTGGTCCCCCGGGGGAAGAACCCGGACGGTGATCAGCCCGTCTCCCGGGGAGGTGAGCCGCTCGCGGAGGCGTTCGGCGGCGATGATTTCCACCGAAGAAAGGGGATAGGAAGGAACATCGGGGACGATCACCGCACCCCGCCACTTGCCGGCGACCAGCACCGGGTAAGCGGCGGCGGAGCAGAAACCCATCTCTTCCGGGGTGATGGTGATCCCCGGGAGCGAGCGCATCAGGCGGACCATGGCCAGGTCTCCCGGGGATTCCACGGCGAGGTTGATCGTTCCCGGATAGGGATCGATTCCGATCTTGTCCATAAACTGACGTCGAACCCAGGGGATTTGGGTCAACCGTTTTCCCTCTCCGATCCCGTCCACCAGGGATCCCCTGAACTCCAGGGGGTCCAGGTGATGCCGGTTGTTGAAGGTATCCAAAAAGAACCCTCCCCCCTGCCGAAACCCGATCCTGCTGATACTGGCCAGGTCCGGCTGAACCCGCCTGGCGCATGACAGGGGCAGTCCCAGCGTTGAGCACATGATGGTGGAAAGAAGGAAAGCATGGCTGACCACGAGGATGGAAGCGGAAGGAGGTGCGGCTGCGATCCCGGTCAGGAACCTGGCGCCTCTCTCCTGGGCATCCCCCAGGGACTCCCCTCCCGGAAGCCGGACCCGGTCCGGTTCGGTGCGCCATACCCGCAGGACCTCGGGATAGCAGGCGGTAATCTGCTGAAAGGTGAGGCCCTCCAGGCCCCCGTGATCCATTTCTTCAAGGTCCCGGGAAAGGTGAACCTCCAACCCGTGAAACGCCGCCACCGCCGCGGCCAGTTCGCGGGCCCTGGCGAGGGGGCTGGAATAAACGGCGGCGAGGTTTTCACCGCGGAGGGCTTCGGCGACCATCCCCGCCTGCCACCGGCCCCTCTCGTTGAGCTGGATATCGCTGGTTCCCTGGCAGCGCCGATTCCGGTTCCAGTCGGTTTCTCCGTGACGGACGAGGAGGACCCCGGTCACCTTAAAACCGTGCCCAGGCGGATGAAGGACGCCCACGTGGTGATCCGCAGGAGCTCCGCCGGATCACCCCCCGCCAACTCGTAGCCGGCGGCGAAGCCGATGAAGGCCAGGACGAACAGGAAGATCGGAAGCCATAAAAACCGCGCGATCGCCCCAAACAGCTCTTCCACGTTATCACCTCCCGGCTCTCGCTCTAGGAGTTGCCGCCTCCCAGTTCGAAGGCGTCGTGAATCGCCTTGATGGCCTGGTCGGCTTGGTCGCGGTCGATCAGGCAGGAGATCTTGATCTCCGAGGTGCTGATGATCTTGATGTTAATCCCTTTTTCGGCGAGGGCGCCGAACATCCTGGCGGCGATGGAGGCATTGTGGGCGATCCCGGCGCCGACGATGGAAACCTTCGCCACCTTGGCCTCGCAGGTGATCCCCCCCGCTCCTAGCTCCTTTTTGACCCGCTCCAGTACCGTGATCGCCTTGCCGACCTCATCCTCCGCCACCGTGAACATCACGTGGTTCCGTTCTTCCGCGGGGACGCTCTGAACGATCATGTCGAGGCCGACGTGCGCTTCGGCCAGGGCGCTGAAGAGGCGATGGGCGATGCCCGGCCGATCCGGGACATCCAGGATGGCCAGCTTGGATACTTTCTTGTCGCTGGCAACTCCGGTGACTACAAAATCGCGTTCCATATCCGAGACCTCCTTCACGATCGTCCCCGGCTCATCGTTGAAGCTTGATCGCACGTGGATCACCACGTCGTGCAGCTTTCCGTACTCCACCGATCTCGGCTGCAGCACCTTGGCCCCGAGCTGGGCCAGCTCCAGCATCTCATCGTAGGAGATCAGGGGCAGTTTCCGGGCCTCGGGAACGATCCGCGGGTCGGTGGTGTACACCCCGTCCACATCGGTGTAGATCTCGCATACGTCAGCCTGCAGGGCGGCCGCGAGGGCAACGGCCGTCGTGTCCGAGCCGCCGCGCCCGAGGGTGGTGATGTCCCCGGTGTCGTTGATCCCTTGAAACCCGCAGACGATGAGGATATTTCCGTCTTCCAGCTCCTTGTCCATCCGTTCGCGGTTGACATTCATGATCTTGGCCTTGGTATGAACACCGTCCGTCAGGATCCCCACCTGGGCCCCCGTCAGAGAAACCACCGGCTCTCCGAGTGCGTGGACGGCCATGGCCGTCAGGGCGCTGGAAACCTGTTCCCCGGTGGCCAGGAGCATGTCGTATTCCCGCTCCGGCGGCGAATCGGTGACCTCCCTGGACAGGGCGATGAGCTGGTCAGTGGTCTTCCCCATGGCCGATACCACGACCACCACGCCGTTCCCACGGCGCCTGGTCTCCACGATCCTTCGTGCCACCGCCCTGATCCGTTCGGGAGTCCCTACCGAAGTCCCGCCGAATTTTTGTACGATGAGCCCCAAGGTTAACCTCCCCTTCCGCTCCCGCTGCAATGACCCCTGGGTCTGCCACGATCCCTGGAACTCTACAGTTTTCCATCGCGAGGGTTTAGCGGTGTTCCGCTTCCGGTGGCCTCAGACGATGAGCTCGGCACCCTTGCGCGCAAGCTCCACCGGATATGACTTGGCCTCAACCCCGGCCTCTTTGAAAGCGTCCGCCAGCGCCCCGGCGATCCTCCGGATGGTCTCGGTTTCCCCTTCCGGGGCCAGGGCGATGACGCTGGGCCCGGCACCGCTGAGGGCGGCGCCGAGCGCCCCGGCTTCCCTTGCGGCCCGGAGGGCCGCCTCCAGGCCGGGCACCAGCGGGGCCCGATGGGGCTGATGAAGGCGATCCTCCATGGCCACACCCAACAGTGCCGTTCGGCCTGAGAGCAGCGAGGCCACCAGGAAGGAGGAGCGCCCCACGTTGAAGACGGCGTCCTGGAAGGGCACCGATTCGGGAAGGGCCCGCCTGGCTTTGCTTGTGGAAAGCTGAAAGGCCGGAACCGCCATGACCGCGGTGAGCGGCATGCGTCTGCGGACGGCCAGGTACCGGACCCCCGGCCCCCCGGGGAGGCAGATGGTGAAACCCCCGACTGCGG
>JACPQU010000150.1 GCA_016190305.1 Bacillota bacterium | reverse complement strand
CTGGGAGCGACCGCGATCATCACGGCCACCACCTCGGGGCATACCGCGCGCATGGTGTCCAAGTACCGGCCCGACGTTCCCATCTTCGCCGTGGCTGCCAGGGAATCGGTCCGCCGGGAGCTGGCCCTGTGCTGGGGTGTTTACCCCCTGGCCGCGGCCGAGGCGGCCAGCACCGACGAGATGCTCGGCTACGCCATCCAGACCGTCCTCCAGGCGGGCCTCATCCGCAGCGGCGACCTGGTGATCATCACCGCCGGGGTTCCCGCGGGGTTCCCCGGAACCACCAACCTCTTGAAGGTGCATATCGTCGGAGACGTGCTCCTCCGCGGGGTCGGCGTGGGACAAAAGCCGGCCACCGGGCAGGTCTGCGTGGCCCGCAGCGCGCGGGAAGCGGTTCCCAAGATGCGGGACGGGGCCGTCCTGGTCGTGCGGGCCACCGACAGCGACTACATCCCGGCCATGCAGAAGGCGGTCGCGATCATCACCGAAGAGGGAGGCTTCACCTCCCATGCCGCCGTGGTCGGGATCAACCTCGGAATCCCCGTGATCGTCGGGGCCCAGGGGGCCACCCACGTCCTCCGCGACGGTCTCCTGGTCACCGTGGACACGACCCGGGGTTTGGTCTACCGGGGGGAGGCGAACATCCTTTGAGGGCATACTGTGTCCGCCCTATACAGGGATTGGTAATATCCATCAACAGGTGATGGGACTTGATAAAAAACTTTCATCATCCGGCCTGATGCAGGTTCAATCATGAAATGATAGATTCTAAGCAGTAGACGTATCAGGATCCGGGTCGTAAATCAAGTAACGAATTCGCTGTTTCGCCGACCCTTTTGAGCTTCCGCACCCACGGCCCGACCTTGATGTTCCCTACCCCGCGGGCGCCTTCGGCGTGGAGGGAATCATGCGGCCCAACGAGCCTTCGCAGCGTCGAGCGTATCTGCAACGTTTCCACCTGTCCTCCCGGATGGGACTCCAGCGCCGGGCCCTGCTCTATGTCATTCTGGGCTCCGCGGTGGGTCTTTTGTTCTTCAGCTTGATCGCCCAGCGCGCCCTGGCGGAAAGCAGCAAGATCATCTTCAGGGAACGGCTTCACCTCGCCCGGCTCATTGCCAGGGAGGTCAGCCCCTGGGTTCACACCGGCGGGGATGATGGTGATCTTCAGGTCACGTCTCGAAGCGAGCTGGAGCGGATCCTGGAACGTTTCTTGACCTACCAGGACGACGAGGCTTCCTACCAGATCACCTTGCTGGACCGGGACTTGGAAGCACTCTTCGTCACCGCGTCGATTTCCAGTCATGAACACCTGGAGCACATGGTCCTGCTGAAGACCAGCCTGGCCGGTAAGGAAGGCGTGATGATGCACCAGCCGGACGAGCCGGCCCGACCGCCCCATGTAGTGGCTTACGCCACCCTCCCCGGGGGTTTGCCCGGTGGGGTCATGCTCGAACAGTACAGGGATGAAGTGATGTCAATCCCCCGGTCCCTGGTGCTTCAGATGGGAGTGCTGGGCGCGATCTTCATCGGAGCGGGGGCGGGCCTGGCTTGGCTGGCCACCAGGCGGGTGGCGGCGCCCCTGGTGGAACTCACCTCCATCACCCGGCGGATCGCCTCGGGTGACCTGTCCGGCCAGGTTCCTCTCAGGGGCATGGACGAGGTATGGGAACTGTCCGCCTCCCTCGAGGAAATGCGGCGTCAGCTTGAGGAGAACCATGCACTGCTTGCCCAAGCCAACCAGGAGCTGGAGCGGCGCGTCGAGGAGCGGACCCGCGAACTCGAGAGGAGGAACGCCGAACTGGCTGCCACCTCCCAACGGCTTCGCCAGCGGGAGGCCGAGCGGACCTTCCTCCTGAAGAAGACCATCCAGGCCCAGGAAGAGGAGCGACAGCGCATCGCCCGCGGGCTGCACGACACCGTGGGACAGTGCCTGTCCACCCTGATTGTAAGCCTCTCAACCCTGGAGACTCACGCTTCCACTCCGATTGATTCGCAAGCCTGCGCCATACCCGACCTTACCTCCGAACTGGCCGGGCTCAGGGCCTTGATCAGCCGGACCGTCGCCGATGTCAGGCGGCTGATCGTCGATCTCCGGCCGGAACTGCTGGATGAGCTCGGTCTTTCTTCCGCCGTTGACTGGCACGTTCGAAACGTACTCGAACGTAAAGGGATCCACGTCACGGTCGACGTGGACTCCCTGGCGGAGCGCCTTCCGAGGGAGGTGGAACTGGTCGTCTTCAGAGTCGTGCAAGAGGCTGTGACCAACATCCTCAAGCACGCCCATGCCGGTAAGGTCGTAGTCAGCCTGCGATGGGATGGTCCCGATCTCGTCGGGGTGGTAGAGGATGACGGAATCGGTCTGCTTGGAGAAGAGGCCAAGTCAAGCGGGGGAGCCGGTGGGTTTCCTTCCGACAAGGGTGTCGGCATCATCGGGATGAGGGAACGGATCAGCTTGCTGGGCGGAAAACTTCAGATCCAATCCGAACCGGGCAAGGGAGCGCGGCTGTTGTTTCGCGTACCCTCGGTCAAAAAGGAGATGGAAACCCCGTGATCACCGTGGCCATTGCGGACGACCATACCCTGTTCCGTCGCGGGTTGCGCTACCTGCTGGAGGCCCAGCCTGACATGGATGTGATAGGTGAGGCCGCGGACGGTGAGAGTTGTCTAAAGATGCTAGAGGCACGCCGGCCGTCGGTGCTCCTGATGGACATCGCGATGCCCGGCCTGGACGGGATTTCAGCCACGAAGGTCATCGCCGGGCGCTGGCCGGAAATTCAGGTGGTGGGCCTCACTATGTACGAAAACGAGCACTATTTCTTCCGCCTCCTGGAGGCCGGCGCTTCCAGCTACCTCTTGAAGGGGGCCGATCCGGAGGACCTCCTCCAGGCGGTCCGGATGGCTTTCAAGGGGGAGACCTACCTGGATCCTTCCCTGGCCCGCCTGCTTGTGTCCGACTTTCTCCGGCAGCGACGTTCCCACACTTTGAAGGTTCCAAACACCCTTTCGGATCGGGAAGCCGAGGTCCTTCGCCTGATCGCCGCCGGGCGTACGGGCCGCGAGATCGCCGGTGAGCTTACCATCAGTCCCCACACTGTGGAGCGTCACCGCAGCAAGCTCATGGCCAAGCTGGGCCTGCACAACAAGGCGGATCTCGTCCGGTATGCCGTGCGCCGCGGCTTGGTGGAGCCGGTTGGGGCCGACTGGGAGTAGGAGTCCAAGGACTCATCCGGATCTCCGGTTTCCCAACCGGGACGGATCCCAGGTGGTTGTTTCCAACCACAGCGGTGATGGTTTCCTGCGAGTCACAAGAGTATCAACCATAGCCAGGACCATGGTTTAAGGCCGGGAAGCGGAAAGAGAAAGACGCCATTTGTAAATGGCGTCTTTCTCTTTGTGACGATACCTCCCGGCAACGATGTATCGCGGGATCGACGGCGGCTATCCTTGAGTCAACCAGGGAGGTGACACGAGTTGCCCAATGTTACCAGGCGCCAGTTGCTGCGCTGGCTCGGCGCCGGCGGAGCCGGGGTCGCCTCGGGCGTGATCCCGTTCCTGGCCGCGGCCGGCCAGGCCGGGGACGCCAGGGGCACCGCCCGCGAGCAGACCCTGCAGAGCACCGGCCGCCAGTGGGTGATGGTGGTGGATCGCAGGAAGTGCGAGGGCTGCACCACCATCGACAAGCCCCCCCAGTGTAAGGCGGCTTGCAAGAAAGAACACTTCGTTCCGGAAGAGCAAAACTGGATGGAGGTCTACGAGGCCCCCGACCAGGGCGGCGGAACCTACTTCAAACCCCGGCCCTGCCAGCATTGCGAGAAGGCCCCGTGCGAGCACGTCTGCCCGGTGGAAGCCACCTACTATAACCCCGACGGCTTGGTGCTCATCGACCACGAGCGCTGCATCGGCTGCCGCTTCTGCCTCGCCGCCTGCCCCTTCCAGGCCCGCTACTTCAACT
>JACPQU010000146.1 GCA_016190305.1 Bacillota bacterium | reverse complement strand
TGGCCATTGCCGCGGTGGTGGCGAATCCGGAAGCGATGGCTCCCAGGATCGACCGCACCCCTTCGGGCCCCTCCCTCAGATCGGTGGCTTCCGCGATCTCTTCCAGGATCTCCCTCACGGTTTCATTCCCGCATCTCTCCTCCGACCAGCACCACGCAAGCCACGGCCCATCCCGCCTCATGACTCAGGGAGACCAGGCCCCCGCCGGCGCCCCGGCCCCGGGCCAGCATGCGGAAGCTCCCTTCGAGGATGAGGCTCGGCCCCCCTGCGGGATCCTTCCCGATCGATACGTCAGTCCACCTGATTCCCGCTCCCCGGCCGGTGCCCAGGGCCTTGAAGGCGGCTTCCTTCACCGCGAACCGGGCCGCCAGGTGTTCCGCCCGACGGCGCGGCCCGGCCGGGGCTTCGGCCAGTTCCCCGGGGCTGTACACACGCTCCAGGAATCGCTTCCCGTAACGCCCGGCGAGCGCTTCGATCCGTTTTACCGACACGAGGTCGATCCCGACGCCGATGATCAGGGGCCCCTGCACCTCCAGTGGTTCCAACGTCTTCCAGGGAGGCGGGCGGCGGCTGCCGGGATATTCGGCAAGCCCCGCCGCCTGAACAGTATTTTTACCTCGGCGAGGCAGATTCTTCCATCACCATGCGGTTTCCTTGTCCTTCCATCCCCCGCCATGCTATCATCGGAGTACCATTGAGGCGGGCCGCGACTGCAGCCTCGGTCGAACGGGCCCGATTGGCCTGCGGCAAACAGATAACCAGCAAGGGGGAGATGGTCCATGGCCAAGCTTCGTTTCCTGGGTCACTCGTGTTTTTTGCTATCCGACGAAGGGGGAAGCGTGCTGATCGACCCCTTTCTGGATGGTAACCCCAAGGCGGCGGTCGGACCGGATGACGTGAATCCCCAGGTGATCCTGGTCACTCATGCCCATGGGGACCACCTGGGAGATACCGTCCGGATCGCCAAACGCACTGGGGCTCTTTGCATCAGCACCAACGAGATCGCGGTCGATCTCCAGGGAAAAGGCCTCAATACCCATCCCATGCATCTGGGCGGCACCAAGAACCTGGAATTCGGATCGGTGCGGGTGACCCCGGCCTTCCACGGATCCGGCATCGCCGGAGGACATGCTTGCGGCTTCGTCGTGAACCTCCGGGGGAAGCGTATCTATCACGCCGGCGATACCTGTCTCTTCGGAGACATGAAGCTCATCGGTGAACGGGATCCCCTGGACGTGGCGCTTCTGCCCATCGGGGGGAACTTCACCATGGACGCCGAAGACGCCGTCCGGGCGACCGGGTTGCTCGGAGCCCGTTGCGTGGTCCCCATGCACTACGGAACCTTCCCACCGATTGAAACGGATCCGGAATCCTTCCGCCGACAGGTGGAGCAGGTGCTGGGGATTAGCTGCCGGGTGCTCGCCCCCGGGCAGGAGATGGAGATCTAGCCGGTGTCTTCTTCCCCGGTATCTTCCCCAACAAGGTAGGCCCGCTGGTCCGCCGTGAGGATATCGATGGCCACCCCTCTGGATGCCAGGAACAGGGAGGCAACCCGCCGATCAATGGCCTGGGGTACCGAATGGACCCCGGACGGCAGCGGGGACGCCTTCCCAGCCGCGAGCAGATGGCAAGCGGAAAGGGCCTGGAGGGCGAAGGACATGTCCATGATCTCCACCGGGTGTCCGTCTCCGGCGGCCAGGTTGACCAGCCTGCCCTCGCCGAGGAGTCGGAGCTTCCGCCCGTCACCCAGGATGAACTCCTCCACCCCCGGCCGAGCCGGTCGCCGGTCGACTCCCAGGCGGGCAAGGTCCTCCAGGTTGATCTCCACGTCGAAGTGGCCGGCATTGGCCAGCACGGCACCGTCTTTCATCATCTGGAAATGCTCACCCCGGACGACGTCCCGGCACCCGGTGGTGGTGATGAAAAAATCCCCCGCCCGGGCTGCGTCAGCCATGGGAGCGACCTCGTAACCTTCCATCAGGGCCTCGCCGGCCCGCACCGGGTCCACCTCGCAGACGATCACCCGCGCCCCCAAACCCCTGGCCCGTGATGCCACGCCTCGCCCGCACCACCCGTAACCGGCCACCACCGCGCACTTTCCGGCTACGGAAAGGTTGGTCGTCCTCATGACCGCATCCCAGACCGACTGGCCGGTTCCGTACCGGTTGTCGAAGAGGTGCTTGGTGAGCGCGTCGTTCACCGCGATGACCGGCAGGCCGAGCCGGCCCTCCCGCGCCATCGCCCGTAAACGGGTCACCCCGGTGGTCGTCTCCTCGCAGGCGCCCAACACCTCGGATACACGGGAGGCGTACTCCCGGTGCAGCAGGGTCAACAGATCCGCCCCGTCGTCGATGATCAGGTGAGGGCGGTGTTCCAGGCAGAGATGCAGGAACCTCTCATACTCCTGCGGGGACTCCCCGCGCCGGGCGTAGACGGTGATCCCCGCATCCGCCAAGGCTGCTGTTACATCGTCCTGCGTGGAAAGGGGATTGCTGGCGCACAGGGCCAGTTCGGCCCCTCCCTGCTGAAGGGCCAGGGCCAGGCGGGCCGTTTTGGCCTCCAGGTGCAGGCAGGCAGCGACCCGCACCCCGGCCAAGGGGCGTTCGTGGCCCAATTCTGCGGCCACCCGGGCCAGGACCGGCATGTTGGCCTCCGCCCACCGGATCTTGACCCACCCCGCGGGTGCCAGGGCCGGATCCCGGATGATGCTCATCAATCGATCTCTCCCTTTCCAATCCGGCGGGGAATCAATTGCTTTCACCCTTACTGACGTTGTCGGGATTTCCGCAAAAATAAAATTTATGTTTCGAAGAAAAATAGCCCATGATGACGCTGAAAAATATCATCCCGACAGTAGAAAAACTTGAAACGAAAATTATAAAATTAACAATGATAAATACAATGCCGAACACGGCACCGATCCGCCTGGCTGCTTTGGTGCGCTTACAAAGATTGTAGTAAATTATCAGTCCTCCAAGGCATGCAAGCCCTAAGGCAATATCATATGTCGTATCCTGCTTTAAATATTTGCCGATAAACTCCCAGTCATTGGAAAACTTTAGGGCGATAAATCTTAAGATAACCCCAGTGGCAAGCCATATGACCGGCATCAACACGATCGTGGAAATCACGGCAAGAACCGTATTTCCTTTAACAGCAGCGTTTTTATCCTTTTTGGAAATATTTGAATCGATATTGATCGGACCGGCGGAACGCGGTGTCTTAGCCCACGTGAGAACCAGGGAGAACAAAATTAAGCCCAGTAATCCAAATAACCAAAGAACCGGACTATTCAGGCTCATCCACATAACCTCCCGGTAAACAAGCTGGAAGAGTGGAATTTCCGGCCGGGGGTGAAGCTAGTTTTAACCTGAGCGTACCGGCCGGGGGTGAAGATGAAAGCACATACAGGGTCGCTTCCCGTTCCGCCAGGACCATCTGCACGAACCAGGCCGCCTTGCAGGGGAACTCCCACTCCACATAACCGCCCGGCTTCCGGCGGCGGAATAAGGCCAGCTTCTTCAAGGCCCGGCATGCCCACCAGCCGACTTCCGATCTTCCCTGCCCGATCTCCCAGTCCGCAGTCCACACCACCAGATTCCCTTCCGGCATCCAGAAACCGACGGCCAACCGGCAGCACCTCTCCTCCTTGGACGGGAACGAAGCTCCGGTCCGGAAGTAGGTAAACCAGCACACGGCCGTCAGGATTCGACAAGAAAATATGTAATCCTCTCTTTACATAGGGGAAAGGATGATGTTTTCCAGCCCGATGACCAAACCTCTCAGGTCCCCTACCCTGTGCACCGCCAGCAGGACCCCCGGTACGAAAGAGGACCGGTCGATGGACTGATGCACCAAGGCCAGGGTCTCCCCATCGGCGCCGAAGATCACCTGGTGCTGGGCCACAATCCCGGGAAGCCTGATGCTGTGGATCGGTATCCCGCCGGCAACATCCGCGGTCTGACCCATTGCCCCCGCCCGGGAGGCGGCATCCCCATCCACCCCTGGGCTCCGGACCCCTTCGGGTTTCCGGGAAACTCCTTTGGCCCCCGGGGATATCCCTGCGCCCGCCTCGATACCCGTTTCCGAGGAGGTCGAGGCGGCCTCGCTACCCTCCTTGATCAGGACCGCCGTCCGGCGGGCGGTCCCCGAAGGGGCGTCAAGCTTGCCGGGATGATGGGCCTCCACGATCTCCACCCGGCTGTAGAACCGGGCGGCTTCACGGGCGAACTGCATCATCAGGACCGCCCCGAGAGCGAAATTTGGCGCCAGGAGGACGCCGACTCCTTCCTTTCGGGCCAGCCGATCCCATTCGCCCTGCGCCGTTTCGGAGATACCGGTGGTTCCGACCACGGCGGCCACTCCCTGCCTGATGGCGACAGGGACGTTTTCCGCGGCGGCCCCCGGGAGAGTGAAATCCACCAGCACCGCCGGCCTGGTCCGGGTCAGGAGAGCATCAAGATCCTGCTCGACCCGGATCCCGCGGGGCGATCCGCCGATGATCTCGCCGATGTCCTTTCCTGCGGAACTCCGGCCCAAGGCCCCGACCAGTTCCAGCGAAGGATCCGACAAGAGGCCCTGCATGATCTTTGAACCGGTACGGCCGGATGCTCCGGCCATCACGATCCTGATCCTTTCCAAACCAGTACACCTCCGGAAGGGTAAAGATGCTCAAGCAGCCCGCCCCCTCCGAAAGTGCTTTCTTCTATATGGTGCTTGTCGACAGGCTGTGCTTGTGTGACCCGCGCGCCGCCCGGGGCGGTCAAATAACAGGTGGGTCAGCGAATATCAGACCGCAGACTTGGTTTCCGGGCGAGTCAAGGCGGGCAAGATTTCAAGTAATGACAGGATAATCCCTTCCAGAACCGGCAAAGGCTGACTGTGGACCCTGGGTCAACCCGTTCCACCCCTGCCTCTCCCTCCAAGCCCGCCTTGTGCTGATCCCCAAAAAGGCCGGGAACTCGCTCCCGTTCTTATCCCTAGTGATATCCATGGCGAAGTGGACGGATGCGCAGGGTCCGTGGGGGAGCTTTCGCTAGCCGGAAGGAGTCCCGGTCTTTCGGAACAGCAGGATGAACTCGTGGATCCGGTTGACCCTAAAAACCCAGGGGTAGCCCAGGGGACGAAGGTTATTGTACTCCTGGCGGCGGTCCCAGACGATCAGGTCGTCCAGTTCCAGCCCCTGTCCCTGGCCGGCGACGAGACGGCAGATATCCAGGTGCAGGGGGTAAAACCGATCCTTTTTCCGCAGGTCCATGACCACCAGGGCGAGGTAACCCCCCTTCCGGAGGGCCAGGCCGACCTGCTCCAGCACCAGGCCGAGCGAATCCAGGTACCCGGAATAGCTGTCGATACCCCCCAGGTCACCGGGGTGCTCCCCGTAGTCCCTGGTCGGTTTTCGGTCGGCGGTCCGCTTCTGCTTGAGGATGTTCCAGTAGGGCGGAGAGGTCACACACAGGGCCGCTGTTCCGGGCGCCAGGTGAAGACCCAGGTCGAGGGCGTCGCCCTTGATGATGAAGGAATCGGGATCTGCAATGGGTGTTGTGATAGGTACCGCCATTCGGGCGGGCGTACCGGGCGCTTCATCCTGGAAAGCCCGCCGGACCCGCTCCCGGGCGATGGAGGTGTAGAGAGGGGAAAGCTCCATCCCGAGAACCCGCCTTCCCAAACGCATCCCGGCCAGCAGGGTGCTGCCGACTCCGGCGAACGGATCGATGACCAGGTCACCGGGGGTTGTGAAGATCTCGATCAGGCGGGCGGCCAGTTCCGCGGGGAACATGGCCGGGTGGCCGAGGGCCGCCTCCTCAGGACCCTTGCGGATGTCGTTCCAGACCGAAATTGAATACTGAAGCCACGTTCGCCCGTCCAGCCCGGTTCTGTTCATCTTTTCCGGCCGCCTTCCCCGCCGCCGGAGGACCGGCCGGGAACCTCTCCGGGCACCTCTCCATGTACCTCTCTGAGCACCTCGAAGATGCCTTCCATCAGTGGGGTCCTGGCCGGATCCAGGGAGGAATACTCCGTCCGGAGGCCGCCCTGCTTTGGACGGGCGGCAGGCCGTCTCAGGGCCTCTCCTGCCACCGCCTCGACGGACCCGCTCACACTCCCCTCCAAGACCCGGATCGCCTCCATAACCGCCAGGGCCCACTCGTACCTGGAAACCAGGTCGGGGCCGGCGCAGTGGATGATCCGTCCCGGCGGCCACAGCGGAATCCTTGTCCGATCGCCCGCCGGATTCCGCCCGGCAGCCCTATCCTCGTCGAACTTGACGCCGGACCATTCCTCCCCGACCCGCTCGGCGGCCCAATCCCCTATCCGGGCAACGATGTACCGGGCGAGATCCTGAACAAGGGTCGGGGTCCCGTACTCGTCCGAGGCTGCCGGAACCGTTCTGCCGGCCCGCAGCTCCCTGGCAGCCCAGGTGACCAGGTTGTCCCGCGTACCATCTCCCGAGCCGTAGAGCTGAGCCGTCCGGATCACCTGGGCCGGTTCGTAGGTCAGGGCCGCCCGTTCCCCGGCCAGCTTGCTCTCCCCGTAGACGTTGATCGGCGAGGGCGCATCCATTTCCCCGTAGGGGCCCTGCTCCCCCGAAAACACGTAGTCGGTGGAGATATAGACCAGGAGCGGGGGCTCCGGGATCGCGCCGAGAGCCCCTACTAGAGCCTCCGTGGCCTCCAGGTTGATCCGCTTGGCCAGGGCGGGGTCCCGCTGGCACCCGTCCACATCGGCCCAGGCGGCGGCGTGGATCACCGCATCCGGCCTGACCCCGGCCACCAGCCCCGGGAGCTCAGGGCCCAGAAGATCGCCGGACAGCCATGTCGCCTTGGCGGCGGCCGCCGGAGGCGGGGATCGCCTGGAAAGGGCCCACGTCCTCCAGTCCGGCTCCGCCTCGAGGGCGGAGAGGATGGACTGGCCGGCCAGGCCGCTCGCTCCGGTGACCAGAACGCGCAGGGTAAAGCCTCCTTTCTGATCCCTAACCGTGCCTGGGGCCCCAGTCGTAAGGGATCTCCCCCTGAAAGGGGTCGATTCGGAATTCGTCCGGGCTTTTCCTGTCATAGGGTTCGTTCGGACAGTTGAGCAGGTAGGCGCTCCCTTCCCCGACGGCCTTGAAACCGTGGAGCACCCGGGG
>JACPQU010000143.1 GCA_016190305.1 Bacillota bacterium | reverse complement strand
GATATGGGGGACCACCACCGGCGTGGAGGGGGCGAAGAGGGATCCTTTCGGATCCAGCCATTCCTTCTGGCAGTCGATGACGATCACGGCGGAACGGGATGGGTCGAAGGGCCGCCACTTTCTGGTGCTCAATCCGGAGTTCAAGAGGGTCACTCCCGTCACAGGGTTTGCCGGCGGGGCCCGCAACGCTTCTTCCGCCGCGGGCCCGCCGGTTACCTTATTTAGGTAGGGACTCTCCCCTTACCTTTTTCCCGGAATCCCACCGCCTCCCGGGAATTCCACCCGAACTATTGCCGGCTGTATTTTTCGACGTACTTTTCCCGGCCGAAATATTTTTCCGACTGGACTAAATTGTGCTTCCTAGCGTACTCCCGAGCCCGTATCCCGGCTGTTCCGGAAACTACTCTCCGAATCCGAAGACCACCCGGACCGAAGCCTGGATGGTGTTTTCGCCCGCCAGGATGGGCGTTGAGGAGTCGGCCGCGGCCATCTCGGCCTTGGCCATCCGCTGAATGACCGGAACTCCACCGCCCAGTTCGGTCACGGAGATCACCTTGAGTCCGCTGACCCCGGCACGGGAGGCGATCACCTGGGCCCGCTCCAGGGCATCGGAGTAGGCCTCCTGCAGGGCCCTCCGGTATACGGGGGTCGGGTTCTCCACCCCGAAGGAAATGCTGTGTACCGTGTTGGCTCCGGCCTTAACCGCTGCGTCAATGATCTCACCGGTGGAACCAATTTTCTTGATCTTGACCTGGAGGCTGTTCTGGACCATATACCCGATGAGCTCGGGCTGGCCTCCCCGGCTCTGCTTCTCGTAATCATAGACGGGGGAGATGGAGTACCCGCTGGTTTGCATGTCGTCCTCAGCGATGCCCTGGCCCTTCAACGCCTGAATCAGCTTATTCATTGCCGAGGCATTGGCGGTCTGGGCTTCCCCCGCCGTAGCGGTCTGAGTCTGGACGCCCAAGGAGATGTAGACTACATCTGGCTTGACTTTGATGGCGGCTTCACCGGTAACCTCGATTCCTTTCCATCCGGCGACTCCGCCATGTTCAGCCGCCTCAGCAAAGGAGGTCGAGAAGCGGCCCGCGAGACTGGGAGCCGATCCCGGTCCCCTGGAAACGTAGGCGTTAAGCTGCTCCGAAGTGGAGCCGTTGTTGCCTCCCTGACCAGGAAGGGCATTCTTTGCACCGTCCCCCTCCCAGGAGAGGAAGAAGGCGCCTGCCGCCAGCAGGCCCGCGACAAGCCCGGCAATGAAAACCGGCTTTTTCCACAGTCTGAACATCCTGCGTACCCCTTTCCGTTTTCTGGATTCAGTGCAGTCGTTAACGCTGCTTTCTTCCACCACGTAATCGGATCCGTTCAAAGCTCGTACAATCTTCCAAGCGGGCTCCGGCGCCCCGGGTATTACACCGTCCCGCCTTTCTAACCCTGAATGACGAATACATCAGCAAAATAGTTCCCGGTCTTTACGGGATTTGCTGGTTTCAAAATCCGTGCTTCCCTAATCCTCCACGAAAGCCACCGCCCTGATCGGAGAACCGTCAAGCCCCTGGACAGGGAGAGGGAAAAAGCCGGCTGTCACTCTCCGGCCCTTGATCTTGTCCAGGTTCATCAGTTGTTCGATTAGGACGATGTCATTTCCGAGGAGGGTCTTGTGGATGGGTTCATGCTGGGTAATCGCTCCCCGGGCCTCTTCTTCCGGCGTGGGCCTGAATCGATACTTGGGGTGCTTGGTAACCGGAAGATCGTGACCAAGAGCCTTGATTTTCTTGGCTGCCAGCCATTCCGCGGCGCTCTCCACGAAGCCCGGGCGCCGGTTGGTCAAATAGAGAGGGCTTTTGCGATCCTCGACATAGTACCGCCCCCATCCGGTGTGAACCAGGACGATATCCCCTTCCCTAACCTCCAAGCCGGCCCTTTCGAGGTCACCGGCGCTGATTTCCTCAAGTTCTCCCTTCGGAATATCCAGCACCACGGCCTCCCCGTAGAGCTGGGTCAGGGGCCATTCGTCCACGGTGTAGATGCCGCCCTTTTCGTGCCGCTCGAAAACGTGCATGGGGGCGTCGATGTGGGTCGCGCAGTGGGTGGTCATAGAGAGGCGGGTGACCCTGACCCCGTCCCTCTTGATCGTCTTGATCGTCTGCCATTCGTAGCTGTCTCTTTTCTGGGTGAGGGACGGCAAGGCATAATCCAGGTCAAGCGGACAGGTCAGGTCGATGATCTTCATGATGATGGATAACCCCCTTGATGATTGAAGAAGCCTCATAAATCGTGTGGTCCACTTATCCGTAATCATCGAGACGTCCTTTCTCACGGGGGTGTTCTGTCAGATTGGAATCCCTGGGAGGGATTGCCTTCGGGATCGCGAAAAAGGCGATGATTTTCCTGTTAGAGCGGACTCAGGGAGGGGGCGGCCGGCGTGCAGCCGACCGTAGTGCAGACGGTGGTCGGAAAGCGGATCAGGTTGGCAGCGGTGATCGCCGCGCTTTTATTGCTGGCAGCCCCCACTCACGACCTCGTCGCGCAGGAGAGGGCGATCGAGGTCTTGATCGGAAGCGCCAAGCTTGCCCTGGAGGTCCCGCCGCTGATCGAGCAGGGGCGGACCCTGGTGCCGATGCGGGCGATCCTGGAGGCGGTGGACGCCAAGGTGGCCTGGGATGCCAAGACCAGGACCGTCACCGCGTCCAAGCAAGGGATCACCCTGATCTTGACCATCGGCAACGGTTCAGCCCTCGTCAACGGGAAGGAAACACCCCTGGATGTTCCCGCCAGGATCCTTGAAGGAAGAACCCTGGTCCCTCTCCGCTTCGTCAGCGAGAACCTGGGGGAGCGGGTGACATGGAATCCGGAAACGCGGACCATTTCCATCAAGCGGGACGAAGCCATCCTCCAGGGATCTACGCCGGCCGAAGGGGTGGTTGAGGGCGACGGGGGCGGCGATGAGGATGACGCCGATCCTGAGAATTCGGACGGTTCAATCTTCAAAGGCCCGCGGGTGGGCGAGGGTGGAAACGACGCCGATCAAATCTTCCGATCCCTGGCCGTTTCTCCTGTCGACCCCCGGGTTCTTTACGTGGGAAGCGAGGGAAACGGGATCTTCAAGAGCTCCGACGGGGGAGCCGCCTGGAACTGGTTCAGGAAAGGGCTCAAGACTTTCACGAATGACCCGAACTCAGGAGCCTATCCGGAAATCTGGGATCTGGTGATTCATCCCCGCGACCCCGACCTGATCTTCATCGCGGCTACCGGCGGCGGCCCTGGGCCCCTGACCGGAGGCTTCCCCAGCGCCAACGGGGGGGTCTACAGGAGCAAGGACGGCGGGCGAAGCTGGGTGCAACTGACCCAGGGGCTGCCCAACGGGGCCGTGGGCTCCATCGCGGTCGATCCGGACGATCCCCTGACGGTTTACGCTGGCTTGAGGGCGGGACGCGTCAGCTTCTCGGGGCCGGGCATCCAGGCCGGCTGGTTTTTCGAGGGAGGGGTTTACCAGAGCACGGACGGGGGGGAAAGCTGGCGGAAACTCCCGCTCCCTGCGCCTGCGGATCAAAACGAGTTCTGGGAGATCCTGGCCCTGGACTCCGGAACGCTCTTCGCCCTCGGCCTGGTATACGGCAATCAACCTGAATCCTTAGGAATCGTACGGAGCCTCGATGCCGGGACCACCTGGACCAAGATCGCGGGTCCCCAGGGGATCCAGTTTCACTACTTCACCGTGTCCCCCCAGGATGCCGACCTGATCTACGTTTTGCAGCGGGATACCTGGAAGGTTTACAAGTCCGCGGATGGGGGTCGGGGCTGGCAGGAGTACGCCAACGGCGCGTCCGGGCCGATCGCGGCCTCCCCCTTTGACAAGCAAACCGTGCTGTTCGCCGCCAACAACGAATTGTTCAAGAGCACGAACGGGCTGGTTTCCGCACGCAAGGTGCTGAGTGTTCAGCCGGCTGCTCGGTTCATCATGGACATCGAATTCACGCCGGATCCCAAGGTCATCTACGCCGGGGCCCGGGGCCTGTTGATCTATAAGAGCATCGACGGGGGAGAGACCTTCCAGCCGGTCGCCAACCTCAGGGAATACATCGACTCCCAGTGAGGCTTGGGTGGTTTCCAGTGGAGCCGGCAGTGGATGGGCCGTTTCCGGAGACGGAAGGTCCCTTCATTGCAACGGAAGGTGCCGTTTCCGAAAAAAGAATGATCTTTTACGGTTGAATGCTTTTCCGCGCCATTTCCCGCCCCGCCTCGGTCAAGGGGTTGTAAACGACGGTCACGCCGGCCTTGTGGAGCGCGGCCTCGTCTCCCTCGTTGAAGCTCAAGGCGCTGATCACCCCGGTGTAACCCCGGGCCCGCAGGGCCTGGGCGGCGCGGGTCCGGGCCTCCAGGTCGGGAACCGTCAGGATCACGGCGGCCACCCGGTCGAGACGCATCCGCTCCCAAAGTTCCAGGTCTGCCGAGTCGCCGTACACCACCCGGCGCCCGGTTTCCAGCAGGCGCTGCACCACGTCCGGGTCCGAGTCGATGCCGATCGGCCGGCAATCCTGGTTTCCCAGCCAGTCATAGGTGGACGTCCCGGTTCTCCCCATCCCGGCGATGACCACCCGCGACTGTCCCACCGATCCGGGATGATCGTCGGGGTGGCGCCCGGTCCGTTCAAACCTGGTCAATAAGGGCTCGAGGCGCCCATATAGCTTATGGACCGCCCGATTCAAAGGCGCGCACAAGGTGAAGGAGACGGCGATGGTCAGGGCCATGGCCGTGAGCGTTGACTCCGGGATCAGCCCCGCGGCCGCCGCTCCCCTCCCGGCGATCAGCCCGAATTCGCTGTAGCTGGCCAGGGCCGCCGCGGCCAGAAAAGCCGTGCGGGCACGCAGTTTGAACCAGGCCGAGATGACGAAGTACAGCAAGGTCTTCAAGGGGAGCAGAAGCATAAGGGCCAGGACAAGGAGCAAGTCCCGTGAAGACGGGAGACCCGCCAGTCCGATTTCCAGGAAGAAACCGACCAGGAAAGTCTCCCGCATGCCCCAGAGCCGTTTGGAAAGCTCCTCCGCCTGCGGCTGTCCGGCGAGGAGCACGCCGGCTGTCAAGGCCCCCAGCTCCGAGCTCAGTCCCAGGAACTCGAAGAGCGCTCCCCCTCCGAGCGCGGCCCCCAGGCCGAAGAGGATGATCAACTCCCGTTGCCGGGTGGCCTCCAGCAGCCTTACCAGGAGCAGCCTGGCAGGCTGGATCAGCAGGAGAAGCACCAGGGCCCAGCCGGATGGTTGCCGCATGCCGGTGAGGGTCAGGATGAGCACCGCGACCAGATCCTGCAGGATCAGGATCCCGATCGCGATCCGGCTGTGGATGGCCCCAAGTTCCTGACGCTCCTCCAGCACCTTGACGGCCAGGATGGTGCTGGAGAAGGCGATCATCAGCGCGAAGAGCGCAGCCGGTATGGGGTCCGAACCCAAAGCGACCCCTCCCAGGCCGATCAGGACAGCGACGAGCAACAGGTGCAACAGGCCGGCGCCGATCACCTGGACCTGCAGGAAGCTTCGGATCCGCAGCTTCAGACCCACGGTGAACAGGAGGAGCAGCACGCCCAGATGGGCGATCCCCGCCAGGGCTTCATTCTCTTCAATTCCGAGGGCGAATAGAAGAAAGCCGCCCAAGAGATAACCGACCAGCGGAGGGAGGCGCAACGAGGCGGCGGCCAGCCCGAGGGCGTATGCGATGATGATCCAGAGGATTTCCAACGGAGTCCTCCCTGGTTTCCGGTTTCAGGTCCAGGGTTACCGGCCTATACTGCCCCCCCCGGACGAAGGTACGGCGCGATCCTGGCCGCGAACTCCTCCACCGGCATCGGCCCCAGGTCGCCCTTTTCCCGCTGGCGGACCGCCACCTTCCCCTCGGCCGCCTCCCGGTCCCCCACCACCAGCATGTAGGGGATTTTCTGGAGTTCGGCATCCCGGATCTTGTACCCGATCTTCTCGTTGCGGCGGTCGACCTCCACCCGCGCCCCGTGTTCTTCCAACTTACGCCGAACCTCCGCACCATAGTCATGGTGCCGGTCGGCGATGGGGAGCACCCGTACCTGCACCGGGGCGAGCCAGGTGGGGAAAGCCCCGGCATGGTGCTCGATCAGGCTTCCGAAGAACCGCTCCATTGATCCCAGCACCACGCGGTGAACGATCACCGGCCGGTGGCGCGCTCCGTCCTCCCCCATATAGTTGATCCCGAAGCGCTCGGGCTCGTTGAAGTCCACCTGGATGGTCGGCCCCTGCCAGCCCCGGCCCAAGGCGTCCTTCAGGGTGATGTCGATCGCCGGGCCGTAGAACTTGGCGTCCCCTTCACCGCGCGTGTAAGGCAGGTTCTTTCGTTGCAGGGCCGCGGTGAGAGCCGCCTCGGCCCGCTCCCACACCGCGTCCTCGCCGATGTACTTCTTCTTGCTCTGGGGATCCCGCAGGGCCAGGAGGGCCTCGTAATTATCGAAACCAAAGACCTTCATCATGTGCTGGAAGAGGTCGATGACCTCCACCAGTTCGTCCTCAAGCTGGTCCGGCCGGCAGAAGATGTGGGCGTCATCCTGGGTGAACCCGCGGACGCGCAGCAGCCCGTGGAGCACTCCGGAACGCTCGTAGCGGTATACCGTTCCCAGCTCCCCGATGCGCAGCGGCAGGTCCCGGTAGCTGCGGGTCTCCGATTCGTAGATCAGGATGTGGAAGGGGCAGTTCATGGGCTTGAGCATGTACTCTTTTCCCTCCACCTCCATGGGGGAGTACATGTTCTCCCGGAACCAATCCAGGTGGCCGCTGGTTTCCCAGAGATCGATCTTCCCGATGTGGGGGGTGTAGACTAAATCGTATCCCCGTTTCCGGTGCTCCCGCCGCCAGAAATCCTCGATCAGTTCCCGGACCCGGGCCCCCTTCGGGTACCAGAAGACGAGGCCCGGGCCGGTTTCCTCGTGGATCTGGTAAAGACCCAGTTCCTTTCCCAGGCGCCGGTGATCACGTTTCCGGGCCTCCTCCAGCCTCTGAAGATAAGCGATCAGCTCGCTCTCCTTCTCGAAAGAGGTGCCGTAGATCCGCTGAAGCATGGGCTGGCGCTCGTCGCCCCGCCAGTAGGCCCCGGCGGCGCTGAGGAGCTTGATCTTCCGGATCCGTCCGGTGGAGGGGAGGTGGGGCCCCGCGCATAGATCGGTGAAATCCCCTTGCTTGTAAATGGTGATCATCTCACCCTCGGGGATGTCCTCCACCAGGTCCACCTTGAACCGCTCGCCCAGTCCCAGGAAGAGCCCCCGAGCCTCCTCGCGGCTGATCTCGCGGCGCTCCAGGGGGAGATCATCTTCGATGATCCGTCCCATCTCGGCCTCGATGGCCGTCAGGTCATCGGGCGTGAACGGCCTGGAGACCTCGAAGTCGTAATAGAACCCGTCCTCGATCGGCGGACCGATGGCCAGCTTAGCCTCCGGGAAGAGCCGCTTGACCGCCTGGGCCAGGACGTGGGAGGTGGTGTGACGGTAGATCTCCCGTCCTTTCGGATCGGCGAAGGTGAGCACGGCCACCGAAGCGTCGCCGGGGATGGATTCTGCCAGCCCCCGGGCCCGCCCGTCGACCAGCGCGCCGACTGCCGCCGCGGCCAGCCCGGGGCCGATGCCGGCGGCCACGTCCCGGACGGTGCTCCCCTCCGGGCAGGCCCGCACGCTTCCATCTGGAAGAGTGACCTGAATGGACATCTGGATCGCCTCCTTATCGATTGGGAAACAGCAGTCAAGGGTAAAAGTTAAGCCTGAAAGACAAATAAAAAAACCTCCCGCGTACAGGGGCGAGAGGTCATGGTCCCGCGGTCCCACCCTGCTTGATTCTTGATCTCGGCTGGAGCGTTAACGGGCTCACCCGGCGCGGCTTGCGGGGTTGGAGCCCCTTTCGCCGGCGGTTCGAGGGCGGTACGCGGGCACGTCCTGCCGGGATCCCTTCCAGCCGGGCCCATGGCCCGGGGATCCTCTCTGTCGGAGGAGCAGGCCTTCGCTTCCCCGTCATCACCTATGCATCAGTCTCCGGTGGCGGGAGTTTCCGGCACCGTTACCGACATAGTAGGCTTTCCCGCTCCGGCTTGTCAATAAACAGGCGGAACTGGCAAGCGATGGAACCGAGCCAAGAAAAAACTACAAGTGATCCCGGCCGCCTGCAGGGAATACTAGGGAAAAGTTTTAGGGGAGGCCGTCGAGCTGGCAGACCTGGAAAAGCCCGACCACGCCGGCGCTCCGCAGCGACCGGCTGATCTTCAAGTGCGCTCCCTGACCAACTATGACCTTCCGCTCCTGCAGGAACTGGTCGGGCTGGAGAAGGAGGCCTTCGGTGAAGGCGGGATGAACGAGTGGATCATGGCCCCCTTCATCCGTTACGGCCGGGTTTTCATCCTGGAGGTGGAGGGGAAGATCGCCGGGGTGGCGGTGCTGATGCGCAAGTGGGACGAGCCGGAGATGGCTTACCTGGCGAGCATCTCCGTGCGTCCCGACCTCCGCGGCCGGGGCCTCGGGTCCAGGTTCCTGCGGAAGGCCCTGGAACAGGTGATGGGGGATAAGTGCCTCAAGGTCCGCTTGACCGTGGATCCGGCCAACAAGGCGGCCCTCCGCCTGTATTTCGATCACTTCGGGTTCGAGCCGGTCCGCTATCGCCGCGACGCCTACGGGGAAGGGGAGGACCGGCTGGTGATGGAGCTGGATCTGTCTAACCTGGCTGACGAAACGACTGGAGACGGCGTCGCCGGTGAACCGGCGCATTGACTGTTCCCGCCGGAGACTTACGTGGTATATTTTGGGTAGACCCTTGAACCCGGGAGGGAAAATAGTGAGACCCCTTAGGATGCTTCTACGCCGGTATATAGGGTTTACCCGGTACGAAGGGTTTACATTGATCGAACTGCTGGTGGTAATGGCCATCCTGGCCGTCCTGGCCACCCTGGTGGTCCCCAACGTCCTGGGTTCCAGGGAACGGTCGAGGAACACCGATGTCCAGGCAGGCGTGCGGAAGATCCAGTCGGGCCTCGACCTGTACGCCATGGATCACAACGGCGGCTATCCGGCGGCCAGCCCAATCAAGGCCGAACTTGAAAACTCCTATGTCGCGGAATGGCCGGCCAACCCCTGGACCGGGAGCGATATGTCGAACAGCATCGCCTGCACCGATGATGAGATCGGCGCGGAGGGCACCGCGGTGAGCAACTCCACCGACTGCGTCCGGGGCGACTACGTCTACTACCCGATGCAAACCAGAAACGACGGAAACGGAATCATCACCACTTACACCATTTACGGCTTCGGCGTGAACACCGCCGGTGATACCATCACCGTCATCAAGGTGGGGATGAAGTAACAGGGGGTGGGGGGAAGTGAAGCCTTTGTTGAGGTTGGATCGCAGGCAGGAAGGCTTCACCTTAATCGAACTGCTGGTGGTGATGGCCATCCTGGCCGTTCTGGCCACCATGGTGGTCCCCAACGTCCTGGGTTCCAGGGAACGGTCCCGCAACACTGATGTCCAGGCGGGAGTGCGGAAGATCCAGTCAGGACTCGAACTCTATGCCATTGATAACAACGGCGGCTATCCGATTGTTTTTGATCTCAAGGACAATCTTGAAAACTCCTATGTCGCGGAATGGCCGGCCAACCCCTGGACCGAGAGCGATATGGTGTTGAATATTCTTTGCACCGACCATGTCAGCGCGGAAGGTACCTCAGTAGGCGACGCCGCCAAGTGCGTCCGCGGTGGTTTCATCTACATCCCGGAGGCGACCGGAGGATCTTCGATCATCACCCAATATACCCTCTATGGTTTCGGCGTGAACACCGCCGGTGACACCATCACCGTCATCAAGGTGGGTGTCAAATAGAACCCGGTCTCTGAACCCCACTCAAAGATGCCCCGTAAGATGTTATAAATAAAAACGACCCGCTCTCTGCAATGGGGCGGGTCGTTGCTGATCATCGTTGACCTTGTTTCTTCGGTCTTTCCCTTGTACTTCCCGGCTTTTCCCAGTTCTTCCCAGCTTGCTTCCATCCCACCGCCGGCACCCGGCTGAGGGAGGTGGCCACCATTTCCTCCGGGTACGTGTAGTCCTTGAGCTGCCCGCCGAAATAAGCGTCCGTAGGCGCCCAGATCCAGCAGCCCGTGCCCGCTCAGGTTGAAGAAGATGACCTTGGGCTCGCGGGCCTCCTTGCACTTGGCCGCCTCCTCAATCACGGCCTTGATGGCGTGGGCCGATTCGGGAGCCGGAATGATCCCCTCGGACATGGCGAAGGTCTTGGCGGCGTCGAAGACCCCCACCTGTCCGTAGGCCTCCTGTTTGTTCTTGCTTCCGGTACCCTCCGGCACCGCGTGTCGTTACCTCATCGATTATCATTTACTCTCATGCTACAATTGTTATACGAGCAATTGGGAGTGATTAAGAATGGCCTATGATGGAGAAGGTCGATTGTTGTCAGTGCCCGAAGCGGCCAGGAGACTAGGCGTTTCGAACTCCACCCTCTGGCGCTGGTTAAAGGAGGGGAAGATCCGCGGGCTGAAAGTTGGAAGTCTTCGGAAGATTCGGGTCGAGGACCTTTCGCAGGTTGTTCGGGAAGACCCAATCCCGTATGCCGTTCCGACGTCTACCAGAGATCGCCTGTTGGAAGAAATGGATACGCACGTTGACCGAATAAGACAGAGGCTCGGAGGCAATCTGGCCTCCGACTCAGCAGAAGTAATCCGCGAAATGCGGGAGGAGCGTCGTTGAAACCGACCCGGGTGTGCGTCGACGCAAGTTTCGTACTGAAAGCCCTGGTTCCGGAGGTGGGAACGGACGAGGTCCTTTCCTTGCTTTCCGCGTGGCGACGGGAAGGCACCGTCCTGTTTGCTCCTACCCTGATTGAGTACGAAGTGGTATCGGTGTTGCGGAAGTATGTTTTCCGGAATCTTCTTACTTCTGAGGAGGGCAACCATGCCCGGATATTATTTTCTTCCCTGCCGCTTGACCTTCAACCTCCAGGAGTTTTTTTGCCCCTGGCCTGGAAACTGGCGGAACAACTAAGCCTGGCAACCATTTATGATCCGTGCTATCTGGCGCTTTCCGAGAAGCTCGTTTGCCCCCTCTGGACTGCAGATATGAGGTTTGTTAATTCGGTGGCGGTTTCCTCCCCGGGATACAAGGTTGCTCGGGGCCGGTCTGGAGCCGTCAGCAGCCTGACCCGATAGATCCATCACTTTTCCGGGTAAAGCAGCCCGGTAACTGCCGTGCCTTGGCGGACGGGCTTCTTTGTTCTTGGTTCAACGATCCGACGCCGCACGGATCCATCCGCTGGTTTCAAAACAGGGTGAAAATGATCTGGATCAGGAGCCTTCTTTACATTCCGGATATATGAAAGACCCGCCCTCTGAAAAGGACGGGTCTTCTATTTTCCCACAGATTTCTTACAGCATCTTGCTCATTGTTTTTATGCTTCCCAGCCCTCTCCCTTTAACCGACCGCCGGCACCCGGCTGAGGGAGGCGGCCACCATCTCCTCAGGGTAGGCATAGTCCATCAATTGTCCGCCGAAATAGGCGTCATAGGCGCCCAGATCCAGAAGCCCGTGTCCGCTCAGGTTGAAGAGAATGACCTTTGGCTCTCGGGCTTCCTTGCACCTGGCAGCCTCCTCGATTACGGCCTTGATGGCGTGGGCCGACTCGGGAGCCGGAATGATCCCCTCGGACCTGGCGAAGGTCTTGGCGGCGTCGAAGACCCCCAACTGTCCATAGGCCTGGGCCTCGATCAGCCCCTCGTGGTAAAGCTGGCTCACCAGGGGGGAATCCCCGTGGTAGCGCAGGCCCCCGGCATGGATCCCCGGCGGCACGAAGTCGTGACCAAGGGTGTACATTCTGATCAACGGGGTTAACTGACCGGTGTCCCCGAAGTCGTAAACGTATTTCCCCTTCGTCAGGGTCGGGCAGGAGATGGGTTCCACCGCGATGACCCGGAGGTCCTTCCCGGCGAACTTGTCGGCGAGGAAGGGGAACGAAAGGCCCGCGAAGTTGCTCCCGCCGCCGCAGCAGCCGATGATGATGTCTGGGTACTCACCCGCCAGAGCCATCTGCTTCTTGGCCTCCTGGCCGATCACGGTCTGGTGCAGGAGGACGTGGTTGAGCACGCTTCCGAGGGCATATTTGGTGTCGTCATGGGTGGCCGCGTCCTCGATGGCCTCGCTGATGGCGATCCCCAGGCTGCCTGGGGATTCGGGATCCTTCTCCCTGATGGCCCGGCCGGAATTGGTCTTATCGCTCGGGCTGGAATGGACGGTGGCTCCCCAGGTCTGGATCATCGACCGACGGTAGGGTTTCTGCTCGTAGCTTACCCGTACCATATAGACCGTGCATTCAAGACCGAAGTAATTGCAGGCCAAGCTGAGCGCGCTCCCCCATTGGCCGGCCCCCGTCTCGGTGGCTAAACGCCGAACCCCTTCCTTCTTGTTGTAATAGGCCTGGGGCACTGATGTGTTGGGCTTGTGGCTTCCGGCAGGGCTTGTCCCCTCGTACTTGTAGTAAATTCGCGCCGGGGTGCCGAGGGCGGCTTCCAGTCTCTTGGCGCGGTACATAGGTGTGGGACGCCATAGGGCGTAGATCTCCCGCACCTCTTCGGGGATGTCGATCCAGCGATCCGGGCTGACCTCCTGCATGATCAGTCCGATGGGAAAGATGGGCGCCAGGTCGTCGGGACCGACCGGCTGCTTGGTGCCGGGGTGGAGCGGCGGCGAGGGCGGTGAGGGCAGGTCGGCCAGGATGTTATACCATTGGCTCGGGATGTCCTTTTCCTCGAGCAGGATCTTGGTCTGGCTCAAGATTAGCTTCCCTCCTCAAATAGTTAATAAATAATAGCTTGCTTCGACTCCGTTCGGGGGTCTTCCTCCCGGCCCGCCTTCCGAGGATTGGGAATCAAGCTGCGGCCAGGATGCAAGACTATTCACGAGGAGTCGAATCGAGGAGGTCAAAAGGAGGCGGAAGGGGATGCCTTACGATTTCGCGGGAAGGTTCCCAGGCCGGCGCTGGGTGATCCTGGCCGCGATCGCCGGAGCCGGCCTGCTGCTCCTGGTCGGACTCCTGTTTTCCCGGATGGGAAGGGAGAGGCGCCCGTTTATGCCGGCACCTCGGACGGAGGTGCTGGGGTTTTACGAAAACGCCTGGAGCGAGGACTTCCCAAGTTCCCTCCCCACCCTGAAAAAGAACGCGGAACTGATCGATATAGTTTCACCTTTTTGGTTCTCGGTGGAGCCGGACGGAAAGGTCATGACCCGGGATCCTTCACGGGAGATGATCGCCTTCGCCGGCCAAAAGGATATCGAGGTCCTGGCCCTGGTGAACAACCTGAAGGATCGCGGGGACCCCGGGGGATCCCTGCGCTCTGAAGCCCGGCGCCGGCAGGTGGCCGATACTTTGCGCGATCTGGTCAACCGATACAACCTGGGCGGTCTGGTGATCGACTTCGAGCAACTACCTTCTTCCCTGCGCGAGGAGCATACTGACTTGGTGGCCAAGGTCGCTTCCCGTTTGAGACCGGAGGGGAAAAGGATCGGGGTGGCGGTTTATCCCAAGGTGGACGTTCCCTGGGAGGTCCAGGGGGTGCACGACTACAAGGCCCTCAACCCACTTGTTGACTTCCTGGTGATCATGGCCTACGACAAGCACTGGAGGAGCGGCCCCCCGGGGCCGATCGCCCCGCTGGGGTGGACGGAGGCGAATCTCCGGTACGCCTTGGACAAGGCCGGGATCCCCGCGGACAAGATCTACCTTGCGGTGGGAAGCTATGCTTATGACTGGCCCCAGGGCGGTACGGCGGAGTACATCCCCACCCGGGAGGCCCTGGCCCGCGCCGAAAAGTACAGGGCCAAGGTGGAGTGGGACAAGGAGAGCCGGATGTCCAATTTCACCTACTGGAGGAACGGGGTGAAGCGCGAGGTCTGGCTTCAGGACGCCCGGTACCTGGCCCCCAGGATCGATCTGGCCAAGCGGTTGAAGGTGCGCGGGATCGCCGTCTGGAGAATGGCTTTCGAGGAAGACGAGTACTGGCAGGTGATCGAGGACAAGATCGGCCCCCGGCGCTGAGTTTGAAGCCCGATTGCTCTGGCTTGTTTGTTCCTCTCGACCCGACAGCGCCATCCTGACTCCGGAACTGAACCCCGGTTGTTGAAGGTATCATCACCCAGGCGGCAAAATAACCGGTATTGGAGAATTGCCGGATGTCCCGGACAGATGAGCCGCCGCCGGGGGTGTACCCATAGGCACGGCCGAAGGAGGTTTTCCAGGAAATGAATGTTCTCGAGGCCATCAAGACGAGGCGGACGATCCGTAAATACGAGGGGCGGGAGGTGCCCCGGGAGGCGTTGCTCCGCGTTCTGGAAGCTGCGACATGGGCTCCCTCCCACCATGACAGCCAGCCGTGGGAGTTCCACCTGCTCACCGGGGAGAAGATCAGGGCGCTTTCATCCATCTTTACGCGGATCCGGGGGGCCGAGCTGGAAGGCTCGGATATGCCGCCGGCCAAGAAAGAGGCCCGCATGGAGTTCGCCCGCACCTTGGGGGGAGCGCCCCTGCTGGTGGCCGTCGAGGTCGTCGTGGCGGACGAAGAAGTGGAGATGGAGGAGCGGATGCAGGCGGTGGCGGCCGCCATT
>JACPQU010000142.1 GCA_016190305.1 Bacillota bacterium | reverse complement strand
GTGCCGCAACTGCGTCCGGCGGTACGGTTCCGTCCCATTCCTGGATCGCCACAGGGCTACCAGTCTGCGCCTGGTATTCCCATCCGGATGAGACCCCGCCGGATGAAACCTCAGCACCGGGGGCTGAATCCGGGCCGGCAACCGGGAGCTTTTCCACCCCGCCCCCCAGCTCGCCAAGGCAGAAGGGAGGGAAGAGGATGCACCACCAGTTATTTCCACGTCCGCTGCCGATGATCACCCGCAGGGCCTCGTAACGCCCTGCCGGCAGCACCACACCGCCCGATTCCTTCGTGGGGAAGCTGAAGGAGCCGAATTCCGCCCTGGCTTGATAGGAATATCCCTCACGCTCCACCGTCTCCTCCGCCCGGCGCTCGATCTCACCCAGGCGAGCGCGGATGGCACTTTCGGTTTCACGGGGATCGTCCCGGCCGCCGAGGACCCCGCGCAGGTCCTCGATCACGGCGTCCCGGACCTTCAGCTTCAGGGCCTGGTCCTCGGTGGAGTTCGAGTTGGCCACAACATGGAGCCTGATCAAGTCATCCTGGGGAAGTCTGTACCCGCGGTCCGGGCGGAGCAGTTGAAAGAGCAGACCCGCCAGTACCACCAGGATCAGGACCAAGGTGCCGGTGATCAAAGCCCACCTCGGTCCTGGAAGATCACTGATTCTCAAAAGACTTTCCCTGCCTTCCGCCTCCGTCAAGCTCGTTCCGGATGGTGAAGTCCCGCTTAAGGGGCATGCAGGTGCTTGCGGAGCTGTGAAAGAGCGGCCTTTTCCAGCCTGGAAACCTGGGCCTGGGAGATCCCAATCTCCTCGGCGACCTCCATCTGGGTCTTGCCCCTGAAGAACCGGAGCGTCAGGATCCGTTTCTCCCGCGCGGCGAGCCTTCCGAGGCCTTCCTTCACGGAGATTGATTCCAGCCAGTTCTCGTCCTGGTTCTTCTCGTCGCTGACCTGATCCATCACGAAGATAGGATCCCCGCCGTCATGGTAGATGGGGTCGAAGAGGGAGATGGGCTCCTGGATGGCATCCAGTGCGTAGACGACCTCTTCGCGGGTCATCTTGAGCTCACGGGCGATTTCCCCGATGGTCGGCTCCCGGGAAAGCTTGTTGACCAGGCTGTCCCGTACCTGGAGAGCCTTGTAGGCCACGTCCCGGAGGGATCGGCTCACCCGGATGGGGTTGTTGTCCCGCAGGTAGCGCCGGATCTCGCCGATGATCATGGGAACCGCGTAGGTTGAAAATCGGACATTCTGGGAGAGGTCGAAGTTGTCGATGGCCTTGATCAGCCCGATGCAGCCGACCTGAAAGAGATCGTCGATCTGCTCGCCGCGGTTGTTGAACCGCTGGATCACCGAAAGGACGAGCCGGAGATTTCCGTAGATCAACTCATGCCGGGATTCGGATTTGCCGGAGCGGTATTCGCCGAACAGTTCCCGCATCTTCTGGTTGGTCAGCACCGGCAGCTTGGATGTGTTGACCCCGGACAATTCCACTTTGTGGACCGTCATTCCGTCCCCTCCCAGAGGCTCCATGCATCGACGGCTGAACGTTCGCCATGATTATTACCTCCGGGAGAAGCCTTTATTCGGTTTATCAAGTCGGGGAAGGAGACCAGCAGGGAATTGGATCGCGATCACTCGATCGGTCGAAGGGGACGATCAACGAACAAAATGGGATCATCAAACAAAAGGGGACCGTCAATCAAAAGGGGACCGTCTATCAAAGCAACTGAACCGGCCATAAAGACGATCCGGCCGT
The DNA here is from genome assembly GCA_016190305.1 of Bacillota bacterium. GTDB lineage: Bacteria > Bacillota > JACPQU01 > JACPQU01 > JACPQU01 > JACPQU01. The sequence continues at coordinate 11,952 of JACPQU010000142.1, read as the reverse complement.
GAAGATGACATAACTGCTGGATTCCAACCGAAAAGCACAGGGGCAATGACCGGCTAAAGCTGTCTCCTTAGGATCCCGGGACAACGTTTGGGACTACTGGGAGCCGCCGGGAAGCTTATTCTCTTTCCATCTTCCAGATATCCCGCCGCAGGCGTTTGATGATTCTCTTCTCAAGGCGCGAGATGTAGGACTGGGAGATTCCGAGGCAACAGGCGACTTCCTTCTGGGTCTTTTCCACCCCGTCGGCCAGGCCGAAGCGGAGCTCCATGATCAGCTTCTCGCGGTTGTTCAGGCGAGCTAGGGCCGTCTTCAGGAGACTCCGGTCCACTTCTTCCTCCAGGTTCCGCTGGATGAGATCCCCCTCCGTGCCGAGGACATCGGAAAGCAGGAGTTCGTTGCCGTCCCAGTCCACGTTCAGGGGCTCGTCGAACGAGACCTCCGAGCGCAGCTTGCTGTTCCGGCGCAGGAACATCAGGATCTCGTTCTCGATACAACGGGAGGCATAGGTGGCGAGTTTGATCCGTTTCAAGGGATCGAAGGTGTTGACCGCTTTGATCAGGCCGATGGAACCGATGGAAACCAGGTCCTCGATCGGAATACCGGTGTTCTCGAATTTCCGGGCGATATAGACCACCAGGCGGAGATTGCGTTCGATGAGGACATTGCGCACACCCCAGTTACCGTCTTGGAGCTCGGTGATCAGGCTGAATTCCTCCGCCTGGCTCAAGGGGGGCGGAAGAGCCTCCGATCCGGCTACGAAGTGGATGAACCAACGGGCAAGGAACGGGGAGCCTCCCCGCCGCAACAACCACCTGGCCATGGTCAGGCTGATCGTCCATCGCAGCCTCCGAAGCAAAACAAGCATCGTCAGCCTCCTCTCACGAATGCCTTCAGCTTCCGTACCATCGCCCACCGTGGTTCACCTTTGCTCATCCGTGGGCCACCATCGCTCACCCGCGGCACCTTCATCCGGCCCGGGCGCTTCCCCCCAAAGGCAAAGTGCTCCCGGCCCCGGTATAGGTTGACCGGCTCAGGATCTCAGGGTGCAGGAGGGCCTGGTAGCTCCCATCCTGAGAAAGAGCGTGGGGGCTTACCGCCACGACGGCTTCGACAAGCGCACGGCCGGACGGGTTTTCCCCGATCCTGATCGCGTCCGGACGGAAACCGATGAGGATCCCGCTCCTGGTGCCGAGAGAACGGAATGGCACCAGGCGTATCCTTCGAATCCACCCATCCCCGGTCTGATCATCCTGAATCTCCTCCAGGAAGGAGGTAAAGCCCTCAGTCTCACCCGCGGCCGAACATGCCTCGGATACGGGCGGAGGGAGAAGGACGGCCAAGGGATCCAGCTCCGCCACGATCACAGGGGTACCGGTGAGGGGATCGTTCAACTGGTTGCCGGTATCGACCAGGGACATCAACCTGACCTCCTTCCCCCCGACGCCGATCCAGATCGGCACCAGGAGCCTCTCCTCCCACAAACGGCGGCTGAACCGCCTTAAAACGTACCTTCCCGCAATCGATACCGCCAGGGACCCCGGCAACACCGTCCACCAGGGAACCGGCCCGAGAGGCCAGAGCCCGCTGCGGGCCAGGGAGTAGAGACCGAAGGAAGCCCCACCTACAAAGAAAGAAACCCCATAGAAATAAGCCAGCAACCGGACGAACTCCCCCGGAAGGCGGGGGACGAAAGCGACGGCTACCATCAGGGCCGAGAACAACAGCTTCACGGCCAGTCCGCCCAGGAACCCGGCGCCCTCCCAGAGGATCAGGAGAAAGTAGCCTGCCCCCAGCAAAGCGGCCAAAGCCATGCGCCCTGGGTGGGCCCGCGACCCGCTCATACGGGCGGTCAGCACGAGGACGAGGTAATCGAAGAAGAAATTAATCAGAAACAGCGTATCCAGGTAGATGTAAGCCAAGGCCTCACCCCGCCGAAGGGATGGGACGGGGTCATTATATAAGGATACCTACGCGGGGGGTGTCGTTTTATGCCTGGTTTTTTCATCGGGATTCGCTGGGAGGTGCTGCGGGGTCCGGCAAGGCAAGGCGGGGGGCCGGGGAAAGAAGGCGGGCCTAAGCCTAGCCCAGCCCCTTGAAAAGCACCATGAACACGTCCCGTGGGGTGATTGAGCCTGCCAGGCGCCCTTTCTCCTCCACCACGACCAGGGAAGCTTCCTTGTCGACCAGGAAATGGACTACTTCCTGGAGATCGGCGTCGGCGGAAACCGTGAAGACTCGACCACCCATCAACTCCCGGATCAAAGTCCGGCCGGCGTCTTCCAGGACATCTTCCGTCTCTGCCAGGAACTCATCGGTGACGGCCTGCTCCGACAAGAAAAGACGGGGAACAAAAAGGGCCAGAAAGTCCTGCCGCATCACGATTCCCACCGGTCGCGCGGACTCGTCGACCACGATCAAGCCGTCGCGTTCATGGGCCAGGAGGAGCTTCACCGCTTCCCTGGCAGTGGCGTGTGCAGACACGGTTTCGATGGGGCCCATGAGGTCAACGGCCCGGATGGGGCGAGGAGATTCCACCAACTCTTATCCACCCTCCCTTAATCGCTGCTGTGTTCGGATCTTCCGGCCAACGGTTCGTTCTCCGTTCTTCCGGCTCAGTTCTTCCGGCGCATGAAAGCCGGAACGTCCAGATCGTCTCCGTTGAATGACCGCACCTCCGATGCCGCCGCAGCGGCCGCGGCCGCCTGCCGGCGCCCCTGCTGGGGCCGGGGGGTGAAGCCGGTGGCGATCACCGTCACGCGCACCGAATCCTCAAGGCGATCATCGATCACCGCCCCGAAGATGATGTTGGCCTCGGCGTCCGATACCGAGGCGATCACCTCCGCCGCCTCGTTGACCTCATGGAGCCCCAGGTCGGGACCGCCCGAGATGCTCAACAAAACCCCCTTGGCGCCGTCGATGCTGGTCTCGAGCAGATGGCTCTGAGTGGCCTGCTTGGCGGCTTCCACCGCCCGGTTCGCTCCGCTGGCGAAACCGATGCCCATCAGGGCGGAGCCGGTACCCATCATCACCGTCCGTACGTCGGCGAAATCGAGGTTGATCAGCCCGGGCACCGCGATGAGGTCCGAAATCCCCTGAACACCCTGCCGGAGCACGTCGTCTGCCAACTTGAAGGCCTCCACCAGGGAGGTGTTCCGATCCACGACCTCCAGCAACCGGTCGTTGGGGATGACGATCAGGGTGTCGACCTGGGCGCGCAGGACCTCCACCCCTTCTTCCGCCTGGGCGATCCGCTTCCGCCCTTCAAAGCTGAATGGTCTGGTGACCACTCCGACGGTGAGGGCCCCTGACTCGCGGGCCACCCGGGCCACCACCGGCGCGGCGCCGGTACCGGTTCCCCCGCCCATTCCGGCGGTCACGAAGATCATATCCGCACCCTGGACCGACCGGGCGAGGGCTTCCACACTCTCCTCCGCCGCATGCTGCCCGATGTCCGGATTGCCGCCGGCCCCCAAACCGCGGGTGATCTTTTCCCCGATCTGGACCTTGTGCGCGGCCCTCGACATGTTCAGGGCTTGGGCATCGGTGTTGATCGCCACGAACTCGACACCTTGCAGCCCGGCGGCGATCATCCGGTTAAGGGCGTTGCTGCCCCCTCCCCCGACGCCGAGCACCTTGATCTGGGCATATTGTTCCAATTCTAGGTCGATATCCATCAAAGGACCCACCCCTACTCGACAAACTCCTTGAACCAGGACCGAACCGATCTGATCAGGTTCCGCCTGGGTTGTTCCCGAAAAACCAGTCCGACCTTTCGAGAGGCGGAAAAGACGGCCACCGCCAGGGCACCAGAATGAAGCGGGTTATCGACCCCGACGAAATCCGGCCTCGCCACCCGCGCCGGCCACCCGGTTTCCTCCTGAGCTACGGTGACGATCCCCGGGGTAAGGGAAACCCCGCCGGTCAATACCATGCCGCACGGGACAAAGCCGGCCGCTCCAAGCCGCTCCAGTTCCTCCCGGACAAGGGAAAAGATCTCCTGCACCCTCGGCTCGATGATTCCGGCCAGGACACGCTCCGATACCAGGTAAGAGTCCTCACCGGCCACGCTCCGGACCTCGAAGGTCTTTTCCTCCGACGTGGAGGCGGCATCCGCCCGGCCATGCTCCACCTTGACCCGTTCGGCGGTGGCCAGGGATGTCCGCAGCCCGACGGCGATATCGCTGGTGATGTACTCGCCCCCGATGGGAAGGCTGGAGAGGGCGTAGAGACCTCCCTGGTGAAAGACGGCCAGATCGGTGGTACCCCCTCCGAGGTCCACCAAGACCGCCCCGAGCTCCTTCTCGTCACGGGTGAGCAACTGCTCTCCCAGGGCAAACGAGGTGACGACAAACTCTTTCACCGTCAGGCCGCTGCGTTCCACACACCGGACCAGGTTTTGGATGGGAGCCGCCGCCGCGGTGATCATCATGGTGTCCACTTCTAAGCGCATCCCCGCCATCCCGACCGGATCCCGGATCCCGTCGAAACCGTCGACGATATAATGGCGGGGGATCATGTCGATCAATTCCCGGTCGGGAGGAACGGTCACCACCCGGGCCGCCTGAAGCACGCGCTCCACATCGGCGGCATTGATCTCCCGATCCTGGCGGCTGACGCCGACCACCCCGCGGTTCCGCAGAAGGGAAAGGTGTCCGGCGGCAGTGGCCAGGCCGACCTCCCGCACCGGCACCCCGGACATCCGATGAGCCTGTTCGGCCGCCCGGCCCACGGCCTGCGCGGCCGCTTCCATATCCACGATCGCCCCCTTGCGCAAACCTTCCGACGGTACGGCGCCGATCCCGAGAATGTCGATCCCCTCGTTCCGCCCCATCTCGCCGACCACGATCCGGATCTGGGAGGAGCCAAGGTCGAGGACGGCGAGGGTGTCTCTTTTGGCCAAGGTCGTCCCTCCTAAGTTACACGCCGGGGGGCGTTGGAAACGTTGGTAAATCTTCGGCGCCTACCGGTCATTCCCTCTACCGGAATCGTTCCAGGGACGAAAGGAGGGGTTCCCCTCCCCGGTCAGCATCACTATTCCCCTGGCCAACCCTTCCCGCGCCAGTTCCAGGCGAATGGCTTCCAGGTAAGAGAGCTGGCGGGGAAGATCGGCGGCCTTCCCCAGCCTCACCTGGAGGCTTTCCTCCACCAGGAGCCTGATGTCCTCCAGGTTCTGAACATCGATCTCCCGGATCAGGGCCTTCACGCTCTCCGGGGCGAGGCTGACGACCTGCCCGGCCCGCATGAAACGCTCCAGGTCCGGGACCTGCCGGCCGGGTCCCGGGAGGTCTCCTTCCAGGCCGATCACCGCCGGCAGTCCGGGGTCCCCCCTGCCGACCCCCAGGGCGATGACGTAACCTTCCTCATCCACGGCGGCGTAGGAGTTTTCCCTTCGGATCAAGACCACCGGGCGCCGCTCGGTGATCTCGATCCGAAGGGTCCTGGGAAGATCCCTTTCCACCTTGGCAGACTGGATGAGCCAATGCTCCTCCAGCACCCGCTGCATGGCCGACGGGCTGATCCCCAGAAGGTTGTCCCCCTCGGACACATCCGCGATGGCTTTGACCCCATCCCGGCCGAGAACGGGACTCCCCGTCACCTCGATTCGCTCCAGGCGGAAAAGAGGGGAAGCTTGTACCACCCCTGTGAAAAAAAAGACCGCAATCAAGCCGAACAAACGAAGCCGGTGAACCCTGGTCATCGATGGTCTCCCGCCGGTGATCTCCTCTTCCCGGTTGATCCGGTCCCGGCTGATCCGACCTTATTCAGGCCGCTTTTCTCGGACTGCTTTGCTCAGGCCGCTTTGGCCCGATCCACCTTGGCCCCGAGGGAGCGCAGAGTGTCCTCCAGCCGCTCGTAACCCCGGTCAAGGTGGTGAATCTTCTCGACCACGGTGATCCCGTCGGCGGCCAGCCCCGCGATGACCAGCCCCGCCGCCGCCCGGAGGTCGGTGGCCTCCACCGCCGTCCCGCTCAACCGCTCGACCCCTTTCATCATCGCGGTCCGCCCGTCGAGCTTGATCTGGGCGCCCATCCGGCGAAGTTCATCCACATGGTGGTACCGGCCGTCAAAGATGGTCTCAGTAATGATGCTGGTGCCCTCCGCGTAGGATAAGAGGGACATCATCGGCGCCTGCAGATCGGTGGGGAAGCCCGGATAGGGAAGGGTGCGCACCGATTCCACCGCTCGGATGGGCCGCCTCCCCTCCACCACCACCCAGTCATCCCCCATGGTCAGCTCGGAGCCGACCTCGCGAAGCTTGGCGATGACGGGCTCCAGGTGCTCCACGATGATCCCCTCCAGGCGCACCTTTCCGCCGGCCAGGGCGACGGCGATCAGCAGGGTTCCGGCCACGATCCGGTCCGGAATCACGGTGTGCTTGGTTCCACTCAGCGAGTCGACGCCCTCGATCCGGATCGTATCGGTGCCCGCCCCCATGATCCTCGCCCCCGTGTTGTTCAAAAAGTTCTGCAGATCGACAATCTCCGGTTCCTTGGCCGCGTTGCGGAGGACCGTCGTCCCCCGGGCGAGCACCGCCGCCATCATGACATTTTCAGTGGCTCCCACCGACGGGAAATCCAGGTGGAGGTCACACCCGCTCAAACCCCTCGGGGCCGTTCCCACGATGAAGCCGTGATCATCCCGGATTTCGACTCCCATGGCGCTGAGGGCTTTCAGGTGGAGATCGATGGGGCGGTTCCCGATAGCGCACCCGCCGGGATGGGAGATGATCACCTTGCGCATCCGGCCGAGAAGGGGGCCCATCAGAAAGATGGTGGAACGCATCTCCCGCATCAGGTTCGGAGGAATGTGACAGGACCCGATTCCTTTTGTATCCACGACAAGCTCACCCCGGAACGTCCTTACGTCCGCTCCCAGCAGTCGAAGAATCTTGAGCATGACCTCCACATCGGTAATCCGGGGCGTTCCCAGGAGCGAGCACTCACCCCCGGTGAGAATGGTCGCCCCGAGGATCGGCAGCGTGGCATTCTTGGACCCCTGAACTCCGGTGGTTCCACTCAACTTCCAACCGCCGGTGATGACAAGCTTATCCCTTGACCCGGTCCCCATCTCCACGGAGGCACTCCCTGTTTACGAAAGGATGACGATCTCAGGCTCCAGTCGGATCCCGAAACTCTTTTCCACCATGGCCCGTGTCTCTTCCAGGAGGGCCTTAACCTCGGCGGACTTGGCCCTTCCCAGGTTGACGATGAAGTTGGCGTGCACCGGGGAGATCTGGGCGTCCCCGATCCGCATCCCTTTCGCCCCCACTTCCTCGAGGAGCCTGCCGGCAGAGTCGCCTGGGGGGTTGCGAAAGACGCTCCCGGCGGTCGACTCAGCCTGGGGCTGGGTGGTCCGGCGGCGGGCCGCATATTCCCGGACCTGGGCCCGAAGCTCCTCGGGGGAGGCCGGTTCCAGTTCGATGGCTACCCGAGTGATCACGGCCTTCTCGTGGTCCTGGAAAACGCTCGTTCGGTATCCGAACCCCAGTTCTTCGAGCCGGTACCTCTTCAAGCGGCCGGTGAAGCTCAGGGCCTCCACGGCCTTGACCACCTGGGACATATCCGCTCCGAAGGCCCCCGCGTTCATGACCACCGCTCCGCCGACGGTGCCGGGGATCCCCCCGGCGAAGGTCAGGCCCCCCAGGCCTTTGGTGACGGCGGTCCTGACCACCGACCCCAGGCTGCGGCCGGCCTCAATCGAGATCCGGCCTCCCGAGACCGCAATTCCCTTGAAGCCCTCGGTGATGGAGACGGTGATTCCCTTGAGACCCTCGTCAGGGACCAAGATGTTGGTGCCGTTGCCGATGACACGAAGCGGAACGTTGCGATCCTGCGCCAGCTCCAGGATCGTCCGCAGGTCGGCCATCCCTTTCGGGAAGACCAGGAGATCGGCTGTGCCGCCCACGCGCAGGGACGTATGCTTGCGCATCGGTTCCGACACCTTGACCTCGCCCTGGATCAGGGCTCCCAGCTCACGACTTATTTGAGCCCAGTCCATCCGCACCGCCCCCGGTAAGGATTTCCTCGCGGGGGCTTTGGAGTACCCATCATATTCCCCGCTTTGAGGATTGGTTACGTGTGATCTTTTTCGGCCCCCGGCCGTCTTGTTCCGGCTAGAGGTCTGCCGTTTCCAGGATCGTATTAACTATATCACCCGTCGCCCCCGGACGTGAAAGACCGAGGCTCCGCCGGGACATCTCTTTCCGGGTCTCAGGGTCGTCGACCAGCCGGGTCAGTTCCTCAACCAAACGCCGCCCGTCCAGCTCGACGTCCTTCACCACCACCGCCGCGCCCGCCGTGCCCAGGGCCCTGGCGTTATGCGCCTGGTGATCCCCGGCGACGTTGGGCGAAGGAACCACGATCGCCGGGAGACCCCGGCAGGTGACCTCCGCCAAGGTGACGGCCCCCGCCCGGCAGACGATGACGTCCGCCGCGGCCAGGGCTTCCGGCACGAGGTGCAGGTAGTCCACCGCCTCAACGTTGGCGGGGAGCTTGTCCCATCCCCGGCCGGATACCGCCTGGCGAAAAGATTCGAAGTATCTAGGCCCCGTCACGTGGAGCAGCCGGACGTTCGGCCGGCTCTCGAAGAACGAGAGAGCTTCCGCCATGGCCTCGTTGATCGTTCTGGCCCCTCCGCTCCCGCCGAGGCCGAGGACCAGGACATCCTCCGGCGGGATCCCCAGCTTCAGGCGCCCTTCCTTGCGGCCGGCCTCGAGCACCTCTCGCCGCACCGGGTTCCCGGTGCACTTTACCTGGCCGGGCCGGGCGAAGTAGGGTATCGATTCGGCATAGGCTGTGCAAACCGCCCGGGCGAACCGGGAAAGAAAGCGGTTCGCGCGTCCGGGAAGGGCGTCTTGCTCCAGGACGACGAGCGGGATCCGGGCCATGACCGCCGCCAGGGCTACGGGTACGCTGGCATACCCGCCGGTGGCGACCACGACCCGCGGCCGGAAACGACGGAGTTCCCTCGCTCCGGCCAGCGTCGATCGGACCATGTTCACGGCGGTGCGAAGGTTGTCCGGCGTGGGATAGCGGCCCCGGAAGTAGTCGGCCGGAAGCCCGCGGAAAGGCCACCCCTCCCGCTTGACGACCTCCGACTCCATCCCCCGGGAGCTTCCGATGAAAAGGATCTTTCCGGCGCCGGCCGCCCGAAGTCCCGCGGCGACGGCCAAAGCAGGGTAGACATGGCCGCCGGTGCCGCCGCCGGTCATAATCACCCGCAGGCCGCTGATCGCTCCATCTGCCTGTTCCATCAACCGGGTCTCCCCCCTTCTTTATTCCGGCCGTCGCCGGTCATTCCCTTGCATATCGGGAGATATTCACCAGGATCCCCGTTCCCGCCAGGCAGAAAAGGAGCGAGGTGCCGCCGAAGCTGACGAAGGGGAGCGGCATCCCCTTGATGGGCATGGAACCGGTGACCACCCCGATGTTGATCAGGGTCTGCAGGCCCAGCATGGTGGAGATCCCGGCGGCCAGGAGCGTCGAAAACGGATCCGGGGCCTTGAGGGCCACCCGGAAAGCCCGCCAGATGAAAACGGAGAACAGGGAAATGAGCAGCAATCCCCCGATGAACCCCAGTTCCTCGGCGATGATGGCGAAGATGAAGTCCGTCTGGGGCTCGGGCAGATACAGGTATTTCTGGCGCGACTGGCCCAGGCCGAGTCCCAGGAGCCCCCCGGAGCCGATGGCGTAAAGGGACTGGATGATATGGTACCCGGTGTCGAGGGGATCGGCCCAGGGATCCAGGAAAGCCAGGAAACGCTGGCGGCGGTAGGGCTCGGAGAAGATGGCCCACCACAAGGCCGGAGCCCCGGCCGCCAGCAGCCCCGCCAGATGCAAGCTCCTCGCCCCGGCGATGAAGAGGAGGAAAAGCGTGCTCGCCGCGATGGCCACCGAGGTCCCCAGGTCCGGCTGGAGCAGGATCAACCCCGACACCAGCCCCGTCACGAGGAGAGGCGGTAAGATTCCCCGGGAAAAACTGTGGATCTTCTCCTTTTTCTCGGTCAGGAGGTGGGAGACGTAGAGGATCACCGCCAGCTTGGCCAGCTCCGACGGCTGGAGGGTCAGGCCGGCGATGCCGAGCCAGCGGCGGGCGAAGTTGATCTCCACCCCGACCCCCGGGATGAAGACCGCCAGGAGCAGGATCACGGCGCCGATGACCGCCAGGCGGCTGAAACGGCGAAGCTTCTCGTACGAAAAGTTGCTGAGGAAGAAGAATGCCACCAGCCCCAGGACGGACCAGGCCACCTGGCGCTGGAAATAAAAGTAGTTGAAACCATGCTCCATGTACGAAAGGACAGCGCTGGAACTGTAGACCATCACCAGGCCGAAAGCCAGGATGAACAGGGTCACCGCCATCAGGATGAACTGAGGGGGCCCGGTCCTTCGCGGCGACGGGCTGAGCAAGAGGCTCAAGCCGATTCCTCCCCCAGGCGGCGCGCGAGGGCCCGAAAGGCCTCGCCGCGCTCCTCGTAGTCGCGGAAAGCATCCCAGCTCGCGCAGCCCGGAGAGAGAAGAATACAATCCCCGGGCACGGCCAGGCGGAAGGCGGCCCTTACCGCCTCCTCCAGGCCGGCCGTCCGGATGATCCCCGGGACGCCCGTCCGGCGGGCGGACTCCTCCAAGAGCTCCGCAGCATGGCCGAAGATGACGATCCCCTTCACCCTTCCCCTGGCCTCCTCCATCATCGGGTCGTAATCCGCCCGCCGATCCAGACCTCCGGCCAGGAGGATGACGGGGCCCGGCACCGCGCGCAAGGCGGTGATCGCCGAGCGTGGGTTGGTGGCCTTGGAATCGTTGACGAACCGCACCCCCCGCGCCTCGCCCACCGGCTCCTGCCGGTGGGACACGCCGCGGAAGGAGACCAGGCCGTCCCGGATCCCGGCTGTTTCGACCCCGCACAGGGCGGCCGCGCAGGCCGCGGCCAGGGCGTTTTCGAGGTTATGCTCCCCGGGCAGGCGGAGGGCGGGACGTTCCAGCAGCGCTTCGGCCTCCCCGCCGGGGCGGCGGAGCATCAAGCGATCCCCGTGCATCCATGTGCCCGAAGGCACCTCGCCGGCACCGCGCCTGAACCAGGCGACGGCCGGGTTCCCCGCCCCGCTCCCTTCACCCGCCAGCCCCGAAAGATCGGCGGCCAGGGCGGTGACGGCGGGATCCCCGGCGTTCAGGACGGCCCAGTCACCCGGGTCCTGGTTACGGAAGAGGCGCCGCTTGGCGGCAACGTAGTGTTCCCATGTGGGATGGCGATCCTCGTGGGCCGGGCTGAGGTTGAGGAGCAGCGCGACCCGCGGCCGGAACTCTTCAATGTCCTCCAACTGGAAGGAGCTGATTTCCGCCACCACGATCTGCTCCGGACCCAGGGCGGAAACCTCGTCGCATAGAGGCACCCCGATATTCCCCGCCACCGTGGAAGGCTTGCCCCCCTGCGCCAGGATTTCCCCGATCCAGGAGGAGGTGGTGGTCTTGCCGTTGGTCCCGGTCACCGCGACGATGGAAGCCCGGGTGAGCCCGAAGGCAAGCTCCACCTCGGCGTAGATGGGGATCCCCAGTTCCCTCGCCCGCACGAGGAGAGGGATCCCGGGGGGAACCCCCGGGCTCTTGATGATCAGGTCGAAGGGGCCCTGCCCCGCTCTTGCCGGAGAAAGCGTTTCACCTGCTCCGTCCTGGATGCGGCGCCCGGCGCGGAGGGAAGAGTCACCCCCGGAGCTGCTGCCGTGTTCAAGGATCCAGGGGCCCTGGTCCCCGAGGAGGAGACTGACGCACAACTCGCCCAGGGCCTCCACGTTCTTTTCCAGTTCGGCCGGGGGGCGACGGTCGCTCCCAACCACGACGGCCCCGTGCCGGGCCAGGGCTCGGGCTGCCGCCACGCCGCTCTTCGCCAGGCCGACGACCAGGGCCCTCCTTCCGGCCAGCGGGATCATGGGCCGACCCTCCCGCTCACCCCGTACCCGGC
>JACPQU010000148.1 GCA_016190305.1 Bacillota bacterium | reverse complement strand
ACCCCCAGGATGATTTCACCGGTCTCGATCCCCGTCAGCCCCAGGACGCCGGGAGCGAGGCCGCAGACCGGCCGGACCCCTTCTTCCACTTCCTCCGGAATCAACTGGAGGAGGTGCCGGGTGATCACCAGATTATGGATCACCTTGGGGCCCAGTGAGTCCGGGGTTACGTTCCAGTTGCCGAGCCCGACCACCATCACCGTCTGGTCGGGCTGCAACTGGACCAGATTTTGCAGTTCACGGGATAGAATATCACTGGCTTGGTTGGTAAGTTCAGGATTACGCGTCGGCAGGTCGGGGATCTCCAAAGTCACGTAGCGGCCGGGCACCTTGCCAAGCCGTTCGCCGGCCGCCGCATCCTGGATCCAGACCCTGGTGACATGAATACCGGGCGAATCGAGGTTTTCGACCCGCACCCCGGGGATTTCCTGCGGCACACCGGGCGGAGCCAGCATCTCGCGGGCTTCCACGGCCAAGTCAGTGCGGGTGCGAAATTCCTCCGGAGCCTGCGCCGCAAGACCGGCGGACTTCCTGCCGCCTACGGCGAACCCCAGTCGTCCCGGGGTCTCCCACTGCGGCAAGGCCGAGGTTTGATCACCCGAAGGTTTTCCACCCTTTACAGATCCCCTCTCGCCCCTCATCAAGAACCCTGCCTCCCCGTTGCTTATCCAGGCGGATAAAGCCGTCCCCACGAATCCGCATTTATCGCCGTACTTGCCTTAGCGCAACTCGGTGGGGATCACGGCGTCGATCAGGCCGATCACGAAGGCCGCCAGGAGCGCCCCCAGGATGGAAACACTCATCCCCGGTACCAGGAACTGCGAGATCCAGATCACCACCGCCGAGGTCAGGAAACCAATGATACCCCTCCGCTGGGGAGAGACCCGGTCTCCCATGATCGCCTCGACGATGAAACCGAGGACGGCGATGACGGCTGCCGCCAGCAAGGCTCCGCCGAATCCAAGGACCCTGAAGCCTGGAATGATAAAACCGACGAAGAGAAGCACCAGGGCCGAAACCAGGAAACGTACGGCAAAGCCCAGGATTCCTTTCATACGTATCACCTCCCGAAATAAGTCGCGGTTAGGATAACCCCTTGTGAATGGCGGTATGCGAAACTTGAAATTCGCCGCGAATCAGCGGCGCCCGGGAACGATCTAGGCACACTCCATGATCCCGGCAAAAATCCCGGCCCATCGACATGCCGATTCACAGGGGTGCACCGGTGAGTATCAGGTGAGTATCAGCTGGAAAGAAAATCTGGAGGTAACCGGGGTTAATGATTGGTTAAGGCAAATAGTGGAGAACTAACTAATTTATTCTATAGGTAAATAACTTAGGTAAATAACTTAGGAAAGTAAAGAAACCGGGCAGGAACCGGATGGATCAGCCCCGGTCCGCCCGGCCGTCCACAATCAACTCGAGCCGGCCGCTGTGCGGGTCAAAGATCAGGCCGTGAATCGGAACCTCCACGGGAATCAAGGGGCTCTGCCGGATCGTTTCCACCACGCGCCTGACGTTGCCGTAAGGATCCCGGAAAGCGCCCAGCCAGTCGCGGAGGCTGGGCTGCAATCCGGCAATGGCCTCGTCGGAAACCCCTCGATTCCCCATCTTGCGTTCAAGATCGGCCTCGTTGACCCGGGCCATCCCGCAGTCCCGGTGACCGATCACGTAGACCTCCCGGCACTCCAGTTCGTAGATGGCCACAACCAGGCTGCGGATCACGCCCCCGGACGGATCAACCAGGGTATTCCCAGCATTTTTGATCACCATCGCATCCCCGCGTTTGAGGCCCATCGCCGGCTCCAGAAAATCCACCAGGCGGGTGTCCATGCAGGTAAAGATGGCTATCCTCTTGGTCGGCAGCCGCGAAATGCTCCGCTCCCGTTCGGCCACGAACCGGGTGTTCTGGTCCAGGATCTCGTCAAGAAGCGACAAGGTTTAACACCCAGCCAGCCTTCCCAGGGCGGCCAGTTCTCTCGCGGGGCCAGCCAGACCCAGGGATTCGAGCTTCTCTCTGCTGGGATACCCCGTCGGGAGATCCCACTCTCTCGCCTCGTAGTACTCATCCAGCATCGGATCAAGGTCCAGGGTCTCGCCCTCGGCCGGTCCCCTCTTGACAGGATCCCGCCGCAGGCGTTCGCTGAGGTCGTCGTCCTTCCTGGTCAATCCTTGGCGCACGTTGAAGGCGCGCTCCAGGTTCACGATCCGTTCCCCGACCCGGAGAATCTCCTCCGGACCTAAATCCACGCCGGTGACCGCGCCCAGGAAGCGCGCCTCCCACTGGGGATACATCAGGGTCGTCCGAACGGTGATCTTGCAGGTTTCCAGGCAATCGGCCACCGCCCGCTGGTCCTCGGACCACTTGACCAAGCGGCCCTTGCCCCGGATCCCGGTGGCGGAGACGGCTTCCTCTGTGCCGAACATCTCCAGGGCCTCCTCCGGCGAGAAGAAGGTCTCGCCGGTGGCCAGGGCCCTCAGGTGGCACCCGCCCCGGCTGGCCACGGCGTAGGAGAGACCCCAGGCCTTGGCCACGCGGGGATCGCTGAGGGCAGGATCCTGGCCCTTGACGTGGGCCACCCACCGCTCCGAACCCCTGCCGAGTTGCTGTGCCCCCCGGTAAGCCCCCTCCGCCAGCATGGAGGCGAAATCCCCCTCCCTGCGCGCGATCATCGGAAGCAGGGCGACCAGCGAGTCCCCGTTGCCCCAGTTTAAATTGATCCCGTCGGTGTCCTTGGCATCGAGAAGGCCCCTCTGCCAGCACTCCATGGCCCACGCCAGGGTGCCGCCGGTGTTCTGGGTATCCAGGCCGAGCTGGTTGCAGAGGGCATGGCACTTGAGCATGACCCCGGCGTCCGAGTTTCCGGTCTTGGTCCCGAAAGCGCCGGTGGAGACGTACTCGGGCCCTTCCCCTTCGGTTCCGGCGTGGGGGCCGTCCGGAATGCGGAACCAGTGCCCGCAGTGGACCGGGCAGCCGAAGCAGGACACGGAGCGTTTCCAGTACTTCTCGGCAAGGGTATCGGCGGAAAGATTGTCCCACTTGTCAAACTGGCTCTCCTGGTAGTTGTGGACCGCCAGCCGGCCGTGGAGCTGGTGGACGCGGACCAGGGAAACCGTCCCGTATTTCCCGTAGGCCCTGGTGGACGGGTCGGTCGCCAGGGCGGCCATAGCTTCCCGGGTCGTCCGGATAAGGTCGTCCGGGCGTGCGACTGGCACTGCTCCCCGTCCCCGGATGGCCATCGCCTTGAGTTGCTTTGACCCCATGACCGCGCCCATGCCGCACTTTCCCGCGGCCCGGTGCCGGTCGCAGATCACGGCGGCGAGCCGGGAAAGAGTCTCCCCTGCCGGGCCGATACAGGCGACCCGGATCTCGGAATCGCCCAGTTCCCGCCGGATGGCCTCCTCGGTCTCCCAGGTGTCCATCCCCCAAAGGTGGGCGGCGTCCCGGATCTCCACCCGGGGGCCGTCAATGAAGAGGTAGACCGGCCGGGGAGAGCGCCCGTTGAAGATCACCTGGTCCCAACCGGCGAACTTGAGCTCGGCCCCCACGAATCCCCCGACGTTGGAGTCACCGAAGCAGGGATTGTCCCCTCCGACCACCGTCAGGGGCGAGAGGGCGGTGACGGTCATCCGCCCGGAGGAGGGCACCAGGGTGCCGTTGACGGGACCAGTGCCGAAGATCAAAACGTTTTCGGGTCCGAGGGGATCGGTCTTCGGACCTACCGAATCGTAGAGGACCTTGGAGTTGAGCCCCCGGCCTCCAAGATATGCCAGCCGGTCCTCTTCGGAATAGACCTCCTGCTCCACCTTGCGTGTGGAAAGGTCCACCCTCAGCCGCTTTCCGCTCCATCCGTAAAGCAATCAAGCTCCCCCTCTGCCGTTGCTTAGCTAGGTCGTTTACTCCATCCAGCGCAGCAGGCGTTTCTCCAGTTTTTGCACCCCGGCCATCGAAAGGCTGGCCAGGACGACGATGACAAAGAGCATGGCGAAAAGGCGATCCATCTTGAACGAAGAGCCGAAGATCATTAGGAGGCCGCCGATCCCCACGATGGAAATGAGCATCTCGCCGAGGACCACCCCGTTATAAGCGCGTCCGACCCCCATGCGGAACCCCGCCAGGATCATCGGCATGGCGGCGGGCAGAATCACCCGCCGGAGGGTCATCCACTCACTGAAACCGTAGGACCGGGCCATCTCCAGCAGGCGCGGGTTCACCCCTCTTACCCCGGTGTACACGTTCACGACGACGATGAAAAAGGTGAAAATGAAGACGGTGGCCACGATACTGCCCGGGCCGAGGCCGAAGATCAGGATCAGGACCGGTACCAGGGCCGAAGCCGGGGCGCTTTGGAAGAGGTCCACGTAGATGCCGAAGAAGGCCTCCGCCAGGGAATAGCGGCCCATCAAGATTCCCAGCAACACCCCCAGGCCGATCGAGAGGATGAATCCCTTCACCAGCAGGTAGACGGTGAAGATTCCATTTTCGTACATTCGTCCGCTCGTGACCAAACCCATTCCGGCCTTGAAAATCTCGGTGAGAGACGGAACGAACAGGTAGAGATCCATCCGACCGATGATCTCCCAGAGGACGAAGAGGGGAAGCACTGAAAAGACCCAGGGAGTCCGATGAAAAACCCGCCTCAGCAACCCGCTTCCCCCTTTCATTCGATGGTCAGCCGCTGCAGGGTTTCCCACACATGCTCGACCAAGTCGGCAAAAGCCGTGGTGCGCCGGACATGCTCGTCCCGGGGGCGGGAAAGGTCAACGAGCACTTCTTCCGCCACCCGGCCCGGGCGAGGGGCGAAGATCAGGATCCGGTCGGAGAGATATACGGCTTCTTCCATGTCGTGGGTGATCATCACCACCGTCTTCCGGTAACGCTGCCAGAGGTTGAGCAGTTCGTTCTGAAGCCGACGGCGGGTCTGGGCGTCCAGAGCTCCGAAGGGCTCGTCCATCAGCAGGGTCTCGGGATCCACGGCCAGGGCCCTGGCCAGGCCGACCCGCTGCTGCATCCCACCGGAGAGGGTGTGGGGATAGTAGTTCTCGAAGCCGGCCAGGCCGACCAGCCCGATGACCTCCCCGGCCCGCTGCTGCCGCTCGGCCCTGGGGATACCGCGGGCCTCCAGGGGAAAAGCCACATTGTCGAGAACCGTGGCCCAAGGGAGAAGCGCGAAATCCTGGAAGACGATGGCCCGGTCGGGGCCGGGCCCGGTTACCGGCCGCCCGTGGATTTGGATTTCCCCTTCGTCGGTCGGGATCAGTCCGCCCAGGACGCGGAGGAGGGTGGTCTTTCCGCAGCCGCTGGGGCCGATGACGCTGACGTACTCGTTCGATCTTACGGAGAAGGAGATATCCTGCAGGGCGGTCAGCACGCCTCCCTCAGTCGTTTGGAAGCGCTTGGTCACGCCAGCTACCTCGATGATCCGTTCGTTATCTGCTTCCATTGCCCCAACCTCCTTTCCAGGACGGCCATCCCTCGGACGATCAGCAAACCGATGGCCAGGACCACGATCACGACGGCAAACAAATTGGGCGAATCAAAGGATGAGCTATAGCGCTGGATCAGCCTGCCCATCCCCACCGAGATGACGATCAGTTCGGCCACCACCATCCCGACCACCGCCCGCCCCGCGGCCAGCCGGAGACCGGCCCCGATGGCGGGGAGGGAGGCGGGGAAAATGATCCGGCGGAAGACCAGCCCGGAGCTGACCCCGAAGGAAGCGGCCATCTCCAGCAAGCTTTTGGGCACCGCCCGGACGCCGGTGATGGTATTCACCACCAGGATGGGGAACGCGAAGATGAAGACTGTCGCCACCCTGGGGGCCAGTCCGATCCCGAAGATGATCAGAAAGATGGGTACCAGGGGTGAGGTGGGTGTGGAGAGGAAAAAGTTCAGATAAGGGTTGATGAGCCGTTGTACCGTGGTCAAGCGGCCGGCGACCAAGCCCAAGGGGATTCCCACTCCGATGGTCAGGCCGAGGCCCACGAACAAGGCCTGAAGGGTGGTCCAGAGAAAACCCCAAAACTCCGGATCGACCAGACGCTGCGCCAACGCGACGGCGACGGAAGAAACCGGGGGAAAGGTGAGGTTACTCCCGAACCGCCGGCCTGAAAACTCCCAGACGGCCAGGAGCATCATGATCGACACGATCTGCACCAGCCGGTACTGGGTTTGCCGTGAACCCTTGGCGGCGGGGCCGCCGGCCCGAAGGACCGGCGGCCTCGCAGTGGTTCTACCCGGATCCGTCACTGGACGCCGATCTCCGCCAGTACCGCATCCAGGGCCTTGAAGTCAACGTAGAAGTTGGGATCATCCGGGGCGCCCTTGTCGAGCATCCCGGCTTCCTTCAGGAAAGCGATGGCTTCCTTCAAATCATCCGGCTTGGTCATAGCTCCGCTCGGTGCCCAGACCTTGCGGGAGGCGTACTCCTTGATGGCCGCTTCGAGGAAAACAGGGTTTTCATCCGGGAACTCGGGCTTGAGTTGCTCGACGGCCCAGGCCGGATCCGCGTTGGCCTTGCGGGCGCCCAGGAAGAGGTTCTTGATCACGTCCCGGAGTTCTCGCTGGTGAGTGGCGATCCAGTCCTTGCGGGCGGCCATGACCGCACCGTTGACCTTCAGGTCGGTGAAGTCCACCAGGATGCGGAACTT
>JACPQU010000151.1 GCA_016190305.1 Bacillota bacterium | reverse complement strand
GTTCCCGCACCGTATCGGTGATATCCTCGTCGCTCTCCCGGATCTCGATCTCCCGGGCATCCTCGGCCAGCACCTTGACGTCCAGGCAGAGGCTCTGGAGTTCCTTGATCAAGACCTTGAAGGACTCGGGGACTCCGGGTTCAGGCACATTTTCGCCCTTGACGATGGCCTCGTAGGTCTTGACGCGTCCGACGACATCGTCCGACTTCACCGTCAGCAGTTCCTGCAAGGTGTAAGAGGCGCCATAGGCCTCCAGGGCCCAGACCTCCATCTCGCCGAAGCGCTGGCCCCCGAACTGGGCTTTGCCGCCCAAGGGCTGCTGGGTGACCAGGGAGTAGGGTCCGGTGGAGCGGGCGTGAATCTTGTCGTCCACCAGGTGCAAAAGCTTCATCATATATACATAGCCTACGGTGATCCGGTTGTCGAAGGGGAGCCCCGTGCGGCCGTCATACAGCTCGGATTTTCCGTCCTCCGGCAGACCGGCCTCCCTGAGGAGTTCGAAGATGTCCTTCTCCCTCGCCCCATCGAAGACCGGGGAGGCGACCCGCATCCCGAGAGCCTGGGCCGCCCATCCAAGGTGCGTCTCCAAGATCTGCCCGATGTTCATTCTTGAGGGGACCCCGAGGGGGTTGAGGATGATCTCGATGGGGGTCCCATCGGGGAGGAACGGCATATCCTCCTCGGGCAGGATCCTGGCGATGACGCCCTTGTTTCCATGCCGCCCGGCCATCTTGTCACCGACCGAGATCTTCCGCTTCTGGGCCACATACACGCGCACCAGTTGGTTGATCCCCGGCGGCAGCTCGTCTCCCGTCTCACGGGTGAAGACCTTGACGTCGACCACCTTGCCGAGTTCCCCGTGGGGGACCCGAAGGGAGGTATCACGAACCTCGCGGGCTTTCTCGCCGAAGATCGCTCTGAGCAGCCGCTCCTCGGCCGTCAGTTCGGTTTCCCCCTTGGGAGTGACCTTCCCGACCAAAATATCCCCGGCCCGGACCTCGGCGCCGACCCTGATGATCCCTCGTTCGTCAAGATCCCGCAGGACGTCCTCGCCCACATTGGGGATATCCCGAGTGATCTCCTCGGGCCCGAGCTTGGTGTCCCGGGCCTCGCATTCGTACTCCTCGATGTGAATTGAAGTAAAGATATCATGCTTGACCAGCTTTTCGCTGATCAAAATTGCATCCTCGTAGTTGTAACCTTCCCAAGGCATGAAAGCCACCAGGATATTCTGGCCGAGGGCAAGTTCGCCCATCTCGGTGGCGGGGCCATCGGAGAGCACCTGTCCCCGCTTGACCTCCTGGCCTGCCATAGCTATGGGCCGCTGGTTGATGCAGGTACCCTGGTTGGAACGCCCGAATTTGGTCAGTTTGAGGGTTTCCAGGCGTCCATCGTGGCTTCGGACCCTGATCTCGTTGGCCGAAGCGAACTGAACCACCCCGTCGGAGGGGGAGAGGATGACCGCCCCGGAATCCTCGGCGGCCTTGTACTCCATACCTGTCCCGACCAGGGGCGCCTCCGTCCTGATCAGCGGAACGGCCTGCTTCTGCATGTTGGAACCCATCAGGGCGCGGCCGGCATCGTCGTTCTCAAGGAAGGGGATCAGAGTGGTGGCGATGCTGAAGAGCTGCTTGGGCGAGACATCCATAAAGTCCACCTCGCCCACATCCACAACCTTGATCTCGTTGCGGTACCGGACGGGGATCCGGTTTTCGGCGAAGGAACCGTCCTCGTCAAGGGGCACGTTCCCCTGGGCGATGACCGCGTCATCCTCCTCATCCGCCGTCAGGTACTCGATCTCTTCGGTGACGACCGCCCTGTCTTTGTCCACCTTGCGGTAAGGGGTCTCAATGAAGCCGTACTCGTTGATCCGGGCAAAGGTGGAGAGGCAGCCGATGAGCCCGATGTTGGGACCTTCCGGTGTCTCGATGGGGCACATCCGCCCGTAGTGGGAGAAATGGACGTCGCGGACCTCGAATCCCGCCCGCTCCCTGCTCAAACCACCCGGCCCGAGGGCACTGAGACGCCGCTTGTGGGTCAACTCGGCAAGGGGATTGGTCTGATCCATGAACTGGGAGAGCTGGGAGGACCCAAAAAACTCCTTCACCGCCGCCACCACCGGCCGGATGTTGATCAGGGCCTGGGGGGTGATCACGTCGACGTCCTGGATGGTCATGCGCTCCCGCACGACCCGCTCCATGCGGGACAGACCGATCCGGAACTGGTTTTGAAGCAACTCGCCCACCGAGCGCAGGCGCCGGTTGCCGAGGTGATCGATGTCGTCGACCGCCCCGACCCCCTCGATGAGGGTGACGATATAGTTCAGGATGGCGACCACGTCGGTGGTTGCCAGGTGTTTATCATCAAGAGAAATGTACTCTGGGGTCAGGGTTACCGACTCTTCGCCCTCGGTGGAGCTAACCCGGATCGTGATCGAAGAACCGGCAACGACGCCTTCAAGCAAGGCGATGGCCTCTTCGTCCAGTTGCCTGCCGCGCTCGAGGATGGTCACCCCGGAGACAGGGTCTGTTACGGGGGCCATGACCCTTTTCCCTATGACCTTATCCTTCCATTCGATCCGCTTGTAGCCGTTGCCGATGACCTTGGTGCGTCCGGACTCGGTGGCCACCCAGACCTCGTTGATCCCGACCCGATCTAGACGTTCCAAGTGTTTCCTGGTGATTACCTCGCCCTCATTGACCATGACCTCACCGGGGCGGCAGATGACCTCTCCCGCCCGGACCACGGGCTGACCGGTCCGCTGGTTCACCTGATCTCGAGGCCAGAGAACCATCTCCCGGGCGACGATCGCTTCGGCGATCTGTTTTCCCAGGATGCGCCTGCGGATCCCCAGCTTCTTGTTAATCTTGTACCGGCCCACGACCGCCAGGTCATAACGCCGGGGGTCGAAAAACAGGGACTCGAAGAGGGTCCGGGCGCTGTCGATGGTCGGGGGCTCCCCGGGGCGCAAACGCTTGTAGATCTCCAGCAGGGCCTCTTCTTCCGAATTCGAGGTGTCCTTCTCCAGGGTACTGAGAAGGCTCGGGCTTTCACCGAAGAGGGTCTTGATCTGATCGTTTCCGCCGTAGCCGACGGCTCGGAGCAGCACCGTCGCCGGGATCTTCCGCGTGCGGTCCACCCGCACGTAGATGACGTCGTTGTTGTCGGTTTCAAACTCCAGCCAGGCCCCGCGATTGGGGATCACCGTACCCTGGTAGAGACGATGGCCCGTGGTATCGATGAGGTGGTTGAAGTACACCCCTGGAGATCGCACCAACTGGCTGACGATGACCCTCTCGGCGCCGTTGATCACAAAGGTTCCTTTGGAAGTCATCAGGGGGAAATCCCCCATGAAGACCTCCTGCTCCTTGACTTCACCAGTCTCCTTGTTGATCAAACGTACCTTGACCCTCAGGGGAGCCTGGTAAGTCACGTCCCGTTCCTTGCACTCATCGACCGAGTACTTGGGCTCACCCAAGGTATAATCGATAAACTCCAGGATCAGGTTTCCGGTGAAATCCTGGATCGGCGAGATGTCGGTGAACATCTCGCGCAGGCCTTCTTTCAAAAACCAGTCGTAGGACTTGCGTTGGATCTCGATGAGGTCGGGCATGTCGAGGACTTCGCTGATCCGGGCGAAACTTAAACGAGCCGTGTTGCTTAGCTTGGTCAAACTGATCATCCGGGCCTTCACCTCACCCACAGGTTAGCCAAGAGCAAGGCTTGCAAGGGAATCGGAAAACGTGATGAAACCCGCATCTTATTCCCTATCGTTCCAGCATTCCGGTTTGGGTCGGGTTTCTATTACTGGTTATTATTGTCTATCATTTACCGGTTATACCTGAATTGGGGATTAGAGGAATCAGGAGGTGTCCGCGAATCGACACTCTGAGGTGGCACTCCTCGCCACAAATTCCCTTCACAGGGTCAGGCCAATAGCAAGACAAAAAGATATCATACTACGGATCCCCTGTCAATAAAATGGTATAAGTTTTTTTAAAGGGGACCGGAGGCTGGACCGAGACCTTGCAGGATGCCCACCCTTGTATGGATACGGCCGTAGATTCTCGCAACAACCTTTTGGCGCTGGCGTTTCCGCCAACCGGGAGTGATCCGGGGAGGCACCCCAAACCCTTCAGGTGCCTCCCTCCGTCATAGCCGGATCAGCCGTATCAAACCGTGTCAAATAATTATTACTTGCGGAAACAGCCCGGGATGACCTACTTGACCTGGACGGTGGCCCCGGCTTCCTCAAGCTTTCCCTTGATGGTGTTGGCCTCGTCTTTCGAAACCTTTTCCTTCACCGGCTTGGGAGCGCCATCGACGAGATCCTTGGCTTCCTTGAGGCCGAGGCCGGTAAGCTCACGGACCACCTTAATCACCTGGATCTTCTTGTCTCCGGCCGCCGCCAGGATCACGTCGAACTCGGTCTGCTCCACTTCCTCCTCCGCCGCGGGCCCGGCAGCGGCGGCCGGCGCCGCCACCGCCATGGGAGCGGCGCTGACCCCGAACCTCTCCTCGACCGCTTTCACCAGTTCGGACAGTTCGAGGACGGTCATGCTCTCGATCGCCAAAATGATCTCATCCTTGCTCAATGTCTTTTCCGCCACGTTTTCAACCTCCATGCCGCGCCCGTTTTCAGGCGGGTTGATTGGCTTTCTTCTGCTCCACCACAGCTGACAGGGAGTACACGAAACCCCTCATGATCCCGGCCAGCACCCCGGCCAGGTTATAGAGGGGAGCCGAAATGGCGCCCGCCGTCCTGCCGAGCAGAACCTCCCTTGAGGGAAGTCCGGCCAGCTTCCGGATGACCTCGGCGGGATAGACCTTCTTCTCGACCAATCCGCCCTTGATCTCCGTGAGCTTCGTCTCGGCAGCGAACTGCTGCAGGAGCTTGGCCACGGTCACCGAATCGCTGAAGCCGAAGGCGATCGCCGTCGGTCCCTCCAGGAACGTGCCCAGCTCATCGAAACCGCAGTTCTCAGCGGCACGGAAAGCAAGGGTGTTCTTGACCACCTGGAACTCAATTCCCGCATCCCGCAGCCTTCGCCGGAGGACGGAGGTCTTGGCGACGTCAAGGCCGCGATAGTCGACCAGGATCGCCGCGTCCGCCTGCTCCAGCTTCCGGGACAGTTCATCAACAACCGCCGCCTTGGTTTCCCTGGCCCCCAATAGCACACCTCCTTGAAGAATAAAAATCCCCCGCAGACGGGGGGAGAGCCAGGACCACCAGCCGGAAAGACAAAAGCCGGTTCCTGTTGCACCCGACCTCGGCAGGCGGCGACGCGACGGCGCCGCTCATTAGGTCCTCCCTGGACACCTGCTGTCTGCGGTCGTTCCGGTATTAAATTCCTGGTTAGCCGTGTTCTTTGGTTCATCCGTCCGCGGTCAAACGCCGCTGGACGGTTAAAACCGCGTACATCGTAGCATTCAGGAAGCCCGAGCGTCAAGCGGCGCGGCCCGGTCAAACACCGTCCCTACCCAGCGCCTTATTCCTGGAAGGTGACGGCCTTCTGGATGTTGACCGGGATCCCCGGTCCCATAGTCGAAGACACCGAAATCCGCCGGATGTACTGCCCCTTGGCCGCGGCCGGCTTGGCCTTGATCAGGGCGCTGATGAGGGACCGCAGATTCTCGAGCAGGGCCGGCGCTTCGAAAGAAACCTTTCCGATGGGAGCGTGGATGTTTCCCGCTTTATCCGTCCGGTACTCCACCTTGCCGGCTTTGCTCTCGCGGATGGCCTTTCCGATCTCGAAAGAAACCGTGCCCGTCTTGGGATTGGGCATCAAGCCGCGCGGCCCGAGAATACGCCCGAGCTTGCCGACCTTCCCCATCATGTCCGGGGTGGCGATGGCCACGTCAAACTCCAGCCAACCGCCCTCGATCTTGGCGATAAACTCCTCGGCGCCGACCAGATCGGCACCGGCCTCCTCGGCTTCCCTGGCCTTATCCCCCTGGGCGAAAGCCAGCACCCGCACCTGGCGGCCGAGGCCGTTAGGGAGTACCACCGCCCCCCTGACTTGCTGGTCAGCATGCCGCGGATCCACCCCGAGACGGACCACCACTTCGACGGTTTCGTTGAAGCGGGCGCTTGCCAGCGATTTCACCTTGGCCAGGGCCTCCTGCGGATCAAGGGGTTGGTCTTCCACCTGAGCGATTGCGTTGAGGTATTTCTTCCCTTTTGGAGCCATTGATCAGATACCCTCCTCGTGGTTCAGCGGGCCTGGTAGCCCTCCCACAGCCGGTCTCCACCGGTTCCTTCGTCCCGCGCAGAGCCGGAATTTTCGGCCCTGTTCCGGCCGCCTGCCATCAACCGCCGTGCTCAGTCGATGATGTCAATCCCCATACTGCGGGCGGTGCCCTCGATCATCCGCATGGCGCCCTCGAGGTCCACGGCGTTGAGATCTTTCATCTTTTGCTCCGCGATTTCGCGCACCTTGGCCCGCGGCAACTTGGCCACCTTGACCTTGTGGGGCTGACCTGAAGCGGTCTCGAGCCCCGCGGCCTTCTTGAGCAGGATGGCTGCGGGAGGGGTCTTGCAAATGAAGGTGAAGGAACGATCCTGGTAGACGGAGATCTCGACGGGGATGACCATCCCCGGCTGTCCGGCCGTTCGCTCGTTGAACTCCTTGCAGAAGGCCATGATGTTGACCCCGTGCTGGCCCAAGGCCGGACCCACGGGGGGCGCGGGGGTAGCTTTTCCGGCATTGATCTGCAGTTTGATGACTTGCATTACTTTCTTGGCCAAAGAGTACGTTCACCGCCCTTGTTCTCCCGGCTTCTGTCTCAACCGATACCCGCCGCCGGACATCGCGCGTAACGCCGCCTCAATACCGGGGCCGGGCGGCCCGATCCGCGACGGTTAATACTATAGTCTGGCAACCTGTCCGAATTCCAGTTCCACGGGGGTTTCCCTGCCGAACATCGAAACCCGGACGCGGACCTTCCCCCGCTCGTAGTTGATCTCATCCACCCGGCCGATGAAGTTCGAGAAGGGGCCAGCCCCGATCCGAACATTTTCACCGACAGCGAAATCGATCTTCCGCCTCGGCTCATCAGCCCCGAGGCGCCGCATCACAAGTTCGATCTCCTCGTCCAGGAGCGGGATCGGTTTGGAACCGGATCCCACGAACCCGGTCACCCCCGGGGTGTTTCGCACCACGTACCAGGAGTCGTCCCCCATGATCATCTCGACCAACACGTAGCCGGGAAAGACTTTTTTCTTGGTCGTCCGCCTTTTTCCATCCTTGAACTCGATCTCTTCCTCCATGGGGACGAGGATTTTAAAGATCTTGTCCTGCATCTCCATGGATTGAACCCTTTTTTCCAGGTTGGCCCTGACTTTGTTCTCATAACCGGAGTAAGTATGAACCACGTACCACTTACGGTCCGGGTTCACAATCTGGGTCTCGCCTTCGTCCTCTTCCCGGGATTCATCTTCCCCGGTTTCACCGCCGGCCGTCTGTTCACGGTCGGGTTCCGGACCGATGGACCCCGGTTCTTCCTCACCGGTACCGGGGACAGGGGATTCCAGCCCCGCCGTGGTTCCATCAGCGGCTGTCCCGGGAACTTGCCCTTTCATCCCAGGCTCGAGGTCCACCGTTTCCGCGCCTGCGGCTTTCCCTTCAGCCGCCCGCTTGGAAACCCGTTCCTTTTGCATCTCAGACGCTTGCTGACCGCTAGCTTTCAACATCCACCGGGGACGATGCCCTCTGCCTCCTTTAATTACCTTCCGGGCAGGATGATGCCCAGTAACAAACCGTAAATGAGATCAACCACCCAGATAAGGGTAGAAACGAACAACACCGAAATGATCACCACTCCGGTATAAACCAGGGTCTCGCGCCGGCCCGGCCACAGCACCTTCTTGAGTTCGGACCTGACCTCGCGAAAGAATTTGACCAATCCGGTAATCCTGGCTGAAAGCTTTCCCCCGAAGGCCATTGTGGTCACCTGGTTTCACGGTGGATCGTGTGGTGGCCGCAAACACCGCAGAACTTTTTGAACTCCAGGCGTTCCGAATGGGTGCGCTTGTTCTTGCTCGTTCGGTAGTTTCGACTCTTACAGTCGGTACACGCAAGGGTCACCCCGATGCGATCATCAGCCACGGGAAAAACCTCCTTGGGGAGAGGGTTGGAGGGGTGTTAAACGGTTAAGAATTTACCACAAATACTTACCCCTGTCAACGAGTCCCCATTCATAAACCCTTTCCAACCAACCAGCCTGGCCGGCCTAGGCCCAGACCCGAGCAACCCAGCCCAACCCGACCCTGCCCAACCCGACCCTGCCCGGCCAGCCCTACCCGGCCGGTGCCCGGTCTTGGGCCGGATCAGCTTTCGACTTTGGTGACGACGCCGGAAGCCACGGTGCGGCCGCCCTCGCGGATGGCGAAACGCAGGCCCTCCTCGGCCGCGATCGGCGTGATCAACTCAATCCCCATCTGCACGTTGTCGCCGGGCATCACCATCTCCACACCCTCCGGCAACTCGATCACACCCGTCACGTCCGTCGTACGGAAGTAAAACTGCGGACGGTAACCCTTGAAAAACGGCGTGTGACGACCACCCTCCTCCTTCGTCAACACGTACACCTCCGACCGAAACTTCCGCAACGGACGAATCGAACCCGGACGCGCCAGCACATGCCCACGCTCCACCTCTTCACGCTCCACACCGCGCAGCAACACCCCGATGTTGTCCCCAGCCTCCGCATAATCCAAAATCTTGCGGAACATCTCCACACCGGTCACCACCGACTTGCGCGGACGATCACCAAAACCAACAATCTCCACCTCGTCCTGAACCTTCACCTGACCGCGCTCCACACGACCCGTCGCCACCGTACCACGACCCGTGATCGTGAACACGTCCTCCACCGGCATCAAAAACGGCTTGTCCTTGTCACGCTGCGGCGTCGGAATGTAACGATCCACCTCCGCCATCAACTCCAGGATCTTGCCGCACCACGGACAATCCGCCTTCCCGCAACCACACTCCAAAGCCTTCAAAGCCGAACCGGCCACCATCGGCGTATCGTCACCGGGAAACTCGTACTGCGAAAGCAGCTCCCGGACCTCCAGCTCCACCAACTCCAACAGCTCCGGGTCATCCACCATGTCCGCCTTGTTCAAAAACACCACGATATAAGGCACACCCACC
>JACPQU010000141.1 GCA_016190305.1 Bacillota bacterium | reverse complement strand
TTGTCGGATCTCCTCTCCTTGATCAGGGGGGGGCAGGCGGCCCTGGATCTTTGCCTGGAAGTGCGGGATTTCGTCCTCGAGCTGGAAGATCCGGCCGGGGCTTCCTACCTGGGCGAACCCCTTCTGTATCCTGAAACCAAGGTCCTGTTCGAGCCCCCCCTTTCCAACCCCGGAAAAATCATTTGCCCCGGGCTGAACTTCGAGGAGCACGTGACGGAATCGAAAAGCGCGGCGTTCCTCAGCCGTCCCCCTTTCCCGATGGCTTTCGCCCGGTTTGCCAGCACCCTGATCGGTCATCGGCGGCCGGTCATCCATCCTTCCCGGACCGCCTGCCTGGATTACGAGGTGGAGATGGCCGTGATCATCGGCACCGAGGCCAGGTCGGTGCCGCGGGAGAAGGCCCTTTCCATGGTCTGGGGCTACACGGTGTTCAACGATCTCAGCGTCCGCGATCTGCAGCTCGCCGAGATGAAGGCCGGTTTTTTACTGGCCGGTAAGAACATGGACACCCTCGGGCCGATTGGGCCGTGGGCCGTCACAGCCGAGGAGATCCGGGATCCGCATCTCCTCGATCTCCGCCTGAAGGTCAACGGCGAGTTGAGGCAGAGTTCCAGCACCAGGTTCATGATTTACCGGTTCGACGAGTTGATCGCCTACTGGTCTTCGGTTTTGACCCTGCATCCGGGAGACATCATTACTTCGGGGACTCCTTCGGGTGTGGCCATGGGCAGAAAGCCCGACCCCTCCCCTTACTACCTGAAACCCGGAGACGTGGTGGAAGCGGAGATCGAGAATATCGGAACCCTGGTGAATCCCATCGTCTCCGACTCGCAGCGTCACCAACAGTCGCCCAGATAATCCCATCGTTCAAAGGCAGCGCGTAAATTTTAGTTCCCGGCCGGAGAAAGGATGCCGCTCCGCCGAAACGCCCCCAGGACGCGGGAGCCGGGCCGTCTCCGGCGCTGGCTACGGTCGCGGGATCGTAGTATGCTGGTGTTGAGAGCTTCTCCTCGGGTCCCGCCATCGGTACATCGCCCCCGGAGGGACGGTGAATCCTTGCCGACCGAAAGCCCGTTTCGCGAGTGGTGGAAAATCGTCGGTGGAGAGCGTTACCTTCCAGTTCCTCTGATCGTGCCCCAGGATGAGCATAAGACCTACCAGGCCATCCGGATCCTCGAACTGTTGAGCACCCAGCCGCTCCGGCAGCACAGCGGGAAGGGTACTCTCGAAGCCGCTTTATCTTCCCTGGCCAAGCAGCTCGTCCTCAGGAGGACCGTTCCATTTACGCTGACCATCAACACCAGGGTCAATTCCGGTTATCAGCTCAGGAGCCTCCTGGGAGTGAGCACCTCCGACGCGTCCGAGGATGCCTCGGTGAAGAGGACCGGGGTCTGTTATTCCCTGCTGGTCGACAAGCTGCTGAACCTTGATCCCCGGATGGATGTGATCGGCCTCGGGGGGCCCGCCTTGGAAGAACTGGACTGGTGCCTCCCCGGTCTCCTTTCCACCCTGCTGGAAACCAAGCCCTCCCTTACCGCCGACGTCAAGGGCCTCGCTCCCAGTGTCGTCGAACGGACCATCCATACCGGCACGGTGCTTCCGAGCTGGAAAAAGAGGACCTTCGTGCTTTTCTCGACCTGGGCCATCCTGCCCAAACCCCACCTGGACCTGCTGTCCACCTAGAGCTGCCACCGGCGATCAAAACAGTTCTTCCAAGATTGCCTGATCTATTTGGGGCCGCCCGCCCCGTTTTAATCTGATCACCCACTCTCCTCTCCGGCCGATTACCGGCGTTTGCGGCGCGCGCAAGGAATGCCGGGGGACGGCAAAGAAGTCATCGGGCCGGTAGATAGAGAACAGCCGGTCTTCCCAGGCCGGCACCTCGGAGGGTGGTCCAAATCCCCGGCGAACTCCTGGCCCTTTTAACCATGCTCAGCTTTTGCTTGATGAACATCGCGGTACGGAAAGCGGAACAGCACGTGAGACCATTGGAGGGAGCCTTCCTCAGCCAGGTGTCCAACACCGCCATGTATCTGCTCATGGCGCCTTTCATCCTATCGAGGGGCGGCTTGCCGCCGTTAGCGGCCGAAGGGGTCGGGTTTTTCCTTCTTGCCGGATTCACCAGCAATTTTCTTGGTCTGACGGGGTCCTTCATGGCCACCAGCTTGATTGGGCCGTCCAGAACTTCCGCGGTACGGGCAACGCAGCCGGTATACGCCCTTTTTCTGGCCTATATTTTCCTCCGTGAGCTTCCGGTTTCAATGGAGCTGCTGGGGGTGGCGATGGTTGCGGGAGGGATGGTGATCCTGGCCCTGGACAAGGCCCGGGGGCCCCTGCCGATGTCCCTGGCGCCTACCCTCGGCGCAATTTCCCCCGCGGTCCTGGGGATGTCCATGGCCACGGTCGCAGCGGTGGCTCATGCCACGGGGGGAACCTTGCGTAAAGCGGGGATGTTCGCCATTCCCCATGCCTATATCGGGGCATTCATCGGCACCGCGGCCGCCGTCTTGATTTTCCTGGTTCTCTTCGGTCTGAGACGCCAACTTGGAGGCATCTTCCGGCTTCCCGCAAAGGGGATCGGCTACTCTTTCCTGGCCGGAATCTTCAACGGCTTGGCCCTTCTCGCGCTCTTTTCCGCCCTCTCCCGCAGCCCGGTGGCGGTGGTTCTGGCCCTGACCGGGATCCAGCCCTTGTTTACCATCCCTTTGGCCTACGCCTTTTTCGGCCGCAGCGAGGCCCTCTCGCTCCGCCTCATCGGCTCGGTCCTGCTGGTGGTAGCCGGGGGAACCCTGCTTTTCGTGTTTTGACCCATAAGAGCGGAATGGTGGTTACAGGGTTACTCCACGGGCACTCCGGCGGGTTACCGCGGGTTGCCCGGCGGGTTGTTTACGGGGTTACTTAGCGTAGATGCGGTGGGTTGCCTGATGATTACCTGAGGTTCACCTGGCGGACCAGTCAAACCAATCTTCCTCAGGAGCGATCCCCA
Source organism: Bacillota bacterium (assembly GCA_016190305.1). Lineage (GTDB taxonomy): Bacteria > Bacillota > JACPQU01 > JACPQU01 > JACPQU01 > JACPQU01. The sequence continues at coordinate 9,786 of JACPQU010000141.1, read as the reverse complement.
GGGGCTGGGGTGTGCCCCCCATAATCGGAAGGGCCCATATCTGGCGGTTACCCGCCAGGAGGTACGCGACCTGGGTAAAGTCGGGAGAAAACCGGGCCCAGCCCACCGGTGAGCCGAGATCGAGGGACCAGACGATCTGTCCGCCCATCCACAAGGTGAGCTTGGCGTTTCCGGTGCGGTTCCCCGGGTTCTCGACCGCCAGGTAGACTTTTTTTCCAGCGATCAGGGCCGTATCCAGCACCTTTCCCGGTGAGGGGATTTCCTCCGGATCGACGCCGTTCCAGCCGGATACATAGCGTTTGCCGCCTCTTTCAAACGCCACGGAATCTCCCCTCCGGGAAAGGGCGAGGAGGCGGGAAGCCCGGTTCAGCCAAGGGAAGGATGGACCCCCGGCGGTGTACCAGGCCAGGTTGTCTTCCAGGCTCACCACGGTTCCGGCTCCGGCCCAGGCCAATTCCCCACCTGGGGTGACGGCCCCGGGTTCGATCAGGCGGCCGGTGGAAGTGTCGACCAGCAGGAGCTTCCCCCCGCCCTCCAAGGCCATCCACCTGCTGTTCGGAAAGGTCGCCGGGCGGCCGATTGCGGTAGGCGGAACCGGGAGAAGGGTGAGCAATTTCTCCGTTTGCGCTTGCGAACTCAAGTTAAGCATCCGAAGCTCGCTGGACCGCCCGTCATCACCCTCTCGAACATATACCATGGCCCCGGTGACGAAGAGGGGACGGCGCTTGGTGATGGTGGGGTTGCTCGGGAGAGTTTCTTTCGCCGCGAGCAGACTGATCTTTCCGGTTCCCGCTTCCAGCATGGAGATCTGTCCCTGGCTGGCGAAAAGAAGCCGGCCCGACGGATTTACAGGCCCCTCCAGATCCAGGAGCCCGGAATTGATGGAGAAGCTGGAGCCGGACACGGGGGTGTAGACGGCGATCCCCAGTTCACCGTTGGTTCGATTCACCACGATCCGGTAGGTAATCCCTATCTGGAGCGGTTTAAGATCACCGGTCTGCACCACGCTGGGTCCGAAAGAACCGCCGTAGTTGACGGGAGGTGCGAGACAGTTCGACCTGGGTGGCGGGCAGGTGATCCGCCAGACGATCCCGTTGGCGAGAAGGATCTCCACCTGGGAGGCCGGGCCCCCATCCCAGGCGATCACCGGGTTGACCCCGCCTACAACCCGCACCATGAACTGGCCGCTCTGAGGGGAGGAACGATTATCAGCGTCGGATCCTGGCTGTGACCCCGCCGGCGTGGAAGCAGAAGGGTCTGAAGAGGGGTTCTTCCCTTGCTGTACAGTGGCCCGGTCGCCGCCAAGGGCCACGCGCTTGGTCGTCCAGCGGATCATGCCGGGTCCCCACTGAAGTAAGGCGGCCGCCAGGAACATGAGGCCGATGCGCTTTAATTTATCGAGCCTGGAGTCACGGGATGAGCGCCGCGCCAAGTTGACCCGCCACCCTGTGCATGGGGATGATTTTAGAGGTGCTCTACCCTGCCCTACTCAGCCAAGATCTTAGCGGCCGCTGCGGCGAGGGGCTCCAGTTGGGCGACGCGAACCGGGTAGATGAGGTTTTTGCCCGAGACCAACACGTAGGCGACCTCGACGGCGCCGGTTTTCCCGGGGGAGGCGCCGGAATCCGGTGCCGTCACACCTTCCGTCCCAATTGTAAATACAAGCGGGTCACTTTCCGCAAGCTCAAGTTTAATTACCAGCCGAGGGGGATGGAGCCCGTACCCGGAGAGCAGGTCCGGCGGAAGCGGGCTCATTTCGGGCACGATGGGGATCGCATCGGCGAAGAGCCACCGCAGGGTAAAGAGAATCTTATCCACTCCATCCCTGGCGATCTCGACGTCACCGCCGGCGGCCCCCCGGGATTTCCAGCCGGTTTCGGTACGTTCGAGAACCCGGGACTTCCCTTCCAGATCCAGCGTGATCCGTGTTACCGCATCCCGGTCGAAGTCGGCCAGGATCTTTTCAACCAGGGCGTTCAGGTCCTGCCCCAGGATTTCATAGGTGCTGTTGGAGATCGTTACGACTCGTGGCGCGGAGGTCTCCCTCGCGTAGTAAGAACCACCGACCGGGGTCTCGTCCCCGACCTCCACGACGACCTTCCGGCCGTCCTCAAGGGATCCTTCGACCCGGAGCGACGGATCGTGCAGTCCGAAGGGGGTTAGGTCGGTGGCTTCCTCGGCGATCAGGCGCAAACCCTTCAATTTCGCAAGCTGGTCCACCGCCAGCTTGACGGTGCTCTCATTGGTGGGGTATCCTTCCGGCTCCACCAGGGCCCACTTTCCGCTTTCCAGCTTACGCAGGACCAATCTATTTTGACCGACCTTCCGCCCCTCAATGGTGATCTCTCGAAGAGATTCAACATCCGCCTCCACCAGGGCGGGCCCGGTTTCGACCTTGCGCACCGGCTCCTGGTTCCGCACCCGGAAGTGCCAGTAACCGTAAAGCCCGGCAAACAAGATTAGAGCGGCCAAGGTGACGGCGTACGACTTGACCGGATGCCGGGATTTTCCGGGGTTACCCTCCTTGCCCATTACCGGTTCCGCCTCCTGAGCCAGATGACGGTGCCTGACAGAAGGGTCGCACCTGGGATGACGATCACTGTCAGGAAGAGGATCCGCAGGGCCGACCCGGGATCGAGGAACAGTCTTTCCATGGTCCTGGCCTTGGGTCGAATGGAGATCAGTTCCCTCTCGCCGCCCAGCCAGCGGATCGAGTTGAGGAAAAGATCCGCGTTGCCGGGAAAGGTAACGAATTCCCCCGCGATGAAGGACGAGGTGCCGACAACCACGGCGACCGGCCGGACTTTGGAATCCGCCTGGTCACCCTCTTTGTAAGAGACGGCGTAAGCCACGTACAGGGGTCCCGGCAGGTCATCCGGGCCTTTGGAGGCCTTGCTTTCGGTAAAGTTGGTCTCTCCCCAGGATGATTCCGAGGTTTCCAGCAAGCCTTCAACCGTGATCCCGGCCGGAGGAGTGTCCAGCCCGGCGAGGCTGCGGGCCTGCGGAAGCAGGGACGGGAGGTTTTTGTCGATCAGGGATTGGGTGATGTCGTGCCAGTCGTAACGCGGAACCAGGCTGAACAGGTCGAAGAAATAGGATCGTTCCGGATCCGCCAGCACGTCCTGGTGCGCGGTCAGGCCCAGTTCTCCCAGCAGGGCATCCAGTTCGGGGAGCGCCTCCGTGCCGGGATCGAGCATCACCACGAGGCGTCCACCCCGTTCCAGCGCGTACCGGCGGATCTCCTCCCGTTCCAGCCGGTCAAGATCCCGCTGGGGTCCCGCCATGACCAGAAAACGGGCGTCTCCGGGGATCTTCCCCTCCTGGATCAGGTTCAGGGAGCGCGGTGAGTGGCCGTCGCCCTCCAGGTAACTCTTGAGACCCGCCAGTTCTCCCTCCAGGGATTGCTCCATGTGTCCCTCAAGAAAATAGACCATCGAATCGGAATCCTTCGCCACTTCCAGAATGGCCCTTGTAAATCCCTGCTCACCGGCAAAGTTGATCGAGTCCTGGCTGTCTCCCTCCTGAAAAAGTTCCAAAGGGTCAACCCTGAAGATCCGTTCCCCGCTCTCGAAGAAGACGGATCCCATGATGGAGCCTGGAACCTTGGCCTTGTACGCCTGGGCTGTCGAAGGGCTGCGTTCCGGGTCGATGACTTCAAGGCGGAACCGGGGGCTGCGCCTGGCGTATTCATCAAGAAGGTCCCTGATGTCCTGGTCCCCGGGATTGCCTCCAGGGCTGAAATAGGTGATCTTCAGGTCACGATCAAGGTTGGCCAGGACGGCGGTGGTCTGCTCTGAAAGAGAGTATTTGGAACCCCTGGTCAGGTCGAGGCGCCAGGAGGCCCCCGCCACCAGTACGTTGATCATCACGATGATTCCGATCACGGCAATGGTCTGAACGAGAGCGTTGATCCCATGTTTAGTGGAGCGTCGTCTGGCCAGGCTTCCAAGGCCGGCTCGTTCGAGATAGGCATATGCCAGGAGCGCCAAGGCGGCCGCAGCGGCAGCCGATCGATGGGCCCACGGGATTCGGGGCAGCAGAAAGAAAAGGATCAATGAAATTCCGGCCAAGGTGAAACCGCCGCCGGCCAGAAGGCCGGGGAGGCGTTCCTTGAGAGTGACGGTATGGGTCTCAGGGCCCGTCGCCTTGTTCACACCGATACCCTCCTGTCAACTCCAGCGTCGGCGCTCGAGAGAGCGCGTCGTGAGAAAGAGGAACACAGCAATGGCGCTCAGGTAGAAAAGGACATCGCTAAAATCGATGATCCCCTTCGGGAAATCCTGGAGATGCTCAATGAACGACAAGTTTTTCAGCACCTGTCCGGTGACGCCCCCGGCGGATTCACCGGCCAGTCCGATGACCCACAGGATCAACAGCATCGTGAAAGAGACTACCCCCGCAATGACCTGGTTGTCAGTGAGCGAAGAAGCGAAGAGACCCAGGGCGAGGAAAGTCGAGCCGGCCAGGATGACCCCCAGGTAACCGGTGAGAATGGGGATGACCTCCGGGTTACCGAAGACCTGCAGGATGATCGGGTAGACCGCGGTAGCCGCCAGCAGGAGCACCCAGAAGACCACCGCGGCCAGGAACTTGCCGAGTACGATCTGGAACGCGGTGAGGGGTGCGGTCATCAACAGTTCTTCGGTTCCCATCCTCCGTTCTTCGGCCATCAGGCGCATGGTCAACACGGGCGCCACGAAAAGGAAGATGACCACCATGTTATGGAGGATGGATCGCATCTCGATGTACTGGCTGGACATGATCATCACGGAGAAGAAGTAACCGGTGAGGAGCAGGAACAGGGCGGCGAACACGTAAGCCATCGGGGAAAGGAAGTAGACGCCCGCCTCCCTCCGCATCAAGGCCCTGACTTTGAGCAGGCTCCTACCCATCCAGTTCCACCCCCTCTTCCTCGGTGGTGAGCTGGAGAAAGACCTGTTCCAGGGATAAATCCATCGGGCGAAGCTCGAGCAGCGGCATTTCCGCCCTGGCAAGGTTGAAGAACAGATCCTCACGGACGTCGCACCCGAGGTAGGATTCCAGCAGATAAGCGCCGGCCTGTGGAACAGGGCCTGAAGCCGGCTCACTCCCGCCGTCGATCCTGGTGACCTTGGCCACACCCGGAATTTTCTCCAGTACGGCGATTACGGCTCCAGGTTCACCCTTGACGCCGATCTTGAGCGTTTCCGCACCCTTTAACCGGCCTGCCAGGTGTTCGGGGGAGTCAATGGCCACCACCCGGCCGCGGTTGATGATCGCCACGGTATGGCAGACCTGGCTGACCTCCGGGAGGATGTGCGAACTCAGAACAACGGTGCGGTCCCGCCCCAGGTCACGGATCAGGGACCGGATCTCGATGATCTGCTTGGGATCCAGGCCGACCGTGGGTTCGTCCAGGATGAGAACCGCCGGATCATGCACCAGGGCCTGGGCCAGTCCCACCCGCTGCCGGTAGCCCCGCGACAGGTTCCCCACCAGGCGGTTCTGCACCGGACCCAGATCGAGGCGCTCAAGGACATTATCGACCCTGGCTTGCCTGCGGGCCCGGGGAACCTCCCGGATATCCGCGACGAACTCCACGTACCCGCGGACCGACATCTCCGGGTAGATCGGGGGGTTCTCCGGCAGATAACCGATGGCCCGTCTGGCCTCGAGAGAGTCCTCCAGGATATCGTGGCCGGCGACTTCCACCGTTCCCTGGGTTGGAGGCAGAAAACCGGTGATGATCCGCATGGTGGTGGTTTTTCCAGCACCATTGGGCCCCAACAGACCCAGGATCTCCCCCGCCCCTACCCGGAAGTCGACCCCATCCACCCCGATGGAATCACCGTAGTACTTGGTGACGTTCCGGACCTCGAGCAACACGGTTCCTCCCCCGGAAAGAGCGTTTGAATCTGTCCACCTGAGGTTTGAATCGGGCTACCTTCGTCAACGAATAGTAGTTAAAGAACCTCGTTCTGTCAAGGTCCTTTGCAGGCGATTTCCCTTGAAACAGTAATCTTCAAAAATATTTCAATATTTAAGAACTGTAATTTCAATATCTAAGAACTTATTTTGAACTGGATTTAAATGATCACAAATCCAATATTCAAGCTTTTATCCCAGGGACATGAAAGCGACCCCGGTGGTGATCAGTAAGCCGATCAAGGCCAACCGGAGGGTGATCCGTTCGTATTTTTTGAAAAACATGTAGGCTAAAAGGACGGTGAACAGAGGGGCGGTATTGTAAAGGGCGGTGGCCACCGCGACCCCGGCCAGCATGTAACCGGAAAAGGCCAGGCCCTGAGAGGCAGCGGAGGCTGTCGAGCCCAAGGCGAAGCTCTGCCAGCCGCCGCGATCGAGGTTCCGGATCTCGCGCCACCATGGGAGCATGGGGATCGCTCCCACCAGGGCGCCGAAGAAGACCGCCAGGATCGGCGAGGGGATGTGGTCGAGTCCCGCACCCCTGACCACGTTGCTCCCCGCGAAGAACACGGCGGCGAGGCTCCCGTAGATCCATCCCGCCAGCCGGCGGCGTTTCCAGCTCAGCGAGGCATCACCGGCCTCGCCTCCCGGAAGGCTCACCCCGGACTGGCCGGAGCCGGCCGGTGGGTTCACGGGGGTTGGGTTTCCAGCCGATTCTCCGGCCAGGAGGACCGCTCCGATCACGATGAACCCCATCCCGAGCAGGTCGAAAGCGGATGGGGATTCACCGAGAAACAGGATGGAGAAACCGGCGGTGATGACCACCGCCGAGGTCTTGACCTGGGATCCCCTGCTCGCGCCGATCCGTTCGATGCTGGCGTAGAAAAGGTTCCTGGCGAAGGTCATCTCCAGGATTCCGGCCCCGGCAAAGAAGAGCAGGCCCTTCCAATTCAAGCCGGGCATTCGGCCGGCGGCGAGCAGGCCGGCCGAGAGAAGACCAAAGACCAGGACGGTGAAACCGGCCACCATCAGCACCGCGGCCCTGGGGCTGACCTGGAACATCCCTTTACGGATCCACAGGATGTGCGCGGCGGTGACCAGGGCGGCGACCAGACTCAAAGCCTCTCCTTGCATGCAGGCATCCTCCCGGGGGTGGCGTCGTGATGCACCGAACACGGCCCTTGCCGGCTGCTAAACCGGTGTTTCGCGTCCGGCCCTGGTACGTCTTGACTCCGGGATATGATTCGAGGGCGCCCCGATGAACGCCTTCCAGCGTCCTGCACGGGGAGGAACGAGGTCATTGACCTAGAAACCAAGTTCTGGGACGGACCATCGGGGATCCCGCGAACAGAGGATCAGAGGATCACCAGGGGACAGACGATACGGTTGCCCGTCGCCCGGACAGGCTGCCGCTACCGGACCCAAAAGAGGATTCTCGCGCTGAATCCGGGATAACCTCATGGAGCAAGGTGCGGAGCAGGTGACGGGGCTCCTTTCTTAACGTTCAGGAAAGAAAGGCGGGAAGAGGCTTGCCACGGGCGCGTGACGGAACACCCCCGAACAAGATCTCCACACCCAGAAAAAGGGTTTTTTTCGCCCTTGCGGCCGGGGGGTTGCTTCTCCTGGGGCTGGCGGTGGGAATCGCCTGGTTCCTCTCCGCCAGGAGGCCTCCGGCATTGGCCCGCTACTGGGTGGTAGGGCTGGAAACCGCGGCAGGGCTCTTTCTGGTTTTTCTGATCCTTGGTCTGGCCGGTTTGATCAGGGTTGCCTTGACCGGGAAGTTGCCCGCTTTTTTCCGCCGGCCTTCCCTCCTGGCCGGCTCAATCCTCTTGCCCATCGCCCGCTTCTCAGGGAGGCTGTTCGGCCTTTCCAGGGAACTGATCGAGGGGTCATTCATTGAAGTGCACAACCGATTGGTTCTGGCGAGCGTAACGCGGAAGCTCCCCCGCCGCATCCTTGTCCTCCTTCCGCACTGTCTCCAGTGGATCAAATGCCCGTTCAAGATCACCATCGATCTGGAAAACTGCGGGCGTTGCCGGAAGTGCGATATTTACCAGTTGATCGAGGTCCAGCACGATCTGGGCGTTAAGTTCCACGTGGCGACCGGCGGAGGGCAGGCCAGGCGCCTCCTGGCGGATTTCCGCCCTGAGGCCGTGGTCGCCGTGGCCTGTGAGCGGGAGCTGGCCGAGGGGATCCAGGATGTGAACAAGATCCCGGTCGTGGCCGTCCCCAACGAAAGGCCGGAGGGATACTGCCGCAACACGAGGGTTGATCCCGGGGCGATCAGGGCCGCCCTCGGATTGCTGATGGGCGTGCCGCCGTCCGCCGGAAACGGAGACACCCCCGACCAGGTTACGCCCCGGCAGGAGGCCGATACCGCATCATGTACCTGATCCCATCCTTTTGTCCCCGCTGCGGGCAGCCGCTGGGGGAAGCCATGGTTGACGGCAAAGAACGTCATGTATGCTCGGCATGCAATTTCGTGTATTACCTGAATCCCAGGGTGGCGGCGGTGACCGCGGTGGCCGGTGATTCCCGGCTGCTCCTGGTCAAGAGGGGGATCAACCCGGCCAAAGGCCGGTGGAGTTTCCCCGGCGGTTTCGTCGACCTCGGGGAAACGGTGGAAGAAGCCGCGCGACGTGAAGCCATGGAGGAAACCGGCCTGAAGGTGGACCTCAGCGGGATCCTCGGCGTCTACTCCCACCGGGAAACAGACGTGGTGGTGGTGGCTTTTGCGGCCACCTCCTCCGGTGATCCCATTCCCGGGAAGGAGACCATGGAAGTGCGCTGGGCGGACCGGGAAGAACTTCCTCCCCTGGCGTTCCGCCACGACCCCGATATTCTTCACCTCTGGCAACAATGGGTAGACGGACGGGGAACCCTTTTTCCAAGCCGCGAAGGTTCCTGAGGAGGGACGTACGTGTCATCGAGGTCCGATGGCGGATCTGAGCCCGACGGGAGGATCTTCGGGCGGGACATGGGGATGCTCTGCGCAAGCCGTTTTTTCTTTTTCAGCGGTCATAACGCCATTCTCGTGATGTTGGCGCCCTTCCTCGTCGGCCGCGGGGCTGACCCGGCACAGGCAGGTCTGGCCGTGGGGGCCGCGGGGGTCGTTTCCATCGCCTCGCGTCTCGTCGCAGGCTGGTGGAGCGACCAGCACGGGCGGAAACCGATCCTGGTCATCGGAGCCCTGATCACGGCCGCGGTGGCCTTCTCATATGGCTATGTTCAGTCGTACAACTCCGTTCTGGCTCTCCGTATGCTGGAGGGTATCGCCGGCGGGGCTTTCCTGACCACCACCTGGACCCTGGCGGCCATGCTGACCCCCTCCGGAAGAAGGGGTGAGGCTTTCGGGCTTTTCACGGTGGTGAGCAGTATGGCGATCGGGGCCGCGCCCCTGGTCGCGATCTTCCTGGAATCACGGTGGGGTTTTCGGGCCGTTTTCAGCGTGGCCTCCCTCTGCTTCATCCTGGCCTTGGTCTGCGTCGTCATCCTTCGTGACCGGCCTGCCGTTCCTCTCCCGACCGGTGCGGCGACTTCCTACAAGGGGATGCTGAGGCCTGGTGTCCTCATTCCATCCCTGGCCGGGGCGTCGGCCATGTTTGTCCACGGGGGGGTTCAGGCTTTCCTGATTCTTTTCGCGGCCCAGCGCGGGATCGTCCACGCCGGGCTCTTCTTCACCATCTACTCCCTGATCGGTCTGTGCTCCAGGGTTTTCGTCGGCCGGGCCGGGGATCGCTTCGGCATCCGCACCGTCACGCTCCCCAGCCTTTTCATCCTGTCCGTGGGACTGTTCCTCCTCGGAACCGCCCGCAGCCTTCCGGCCCTGGTCTTCGCCGCGGTGATCTACGGCCTCGGTTTCGCCGCCGTCAACCCGCTGGT
>JACPQU010000140.1 GCA_016190305.1 Bacillota bacterium | reverse complement strand
GGGGCAGAGGCTCACCGCCGTCTTCCATGAGGGAAGGATCTACAGCAACATGCCGCTGGAGACACCGTTCCCCTTGGAAGTTTTCGATGAGGTCAAGATGGAGATGCAGGAAACATCATCCAGCGCAGCCAATAATACGGCGGTCAATGTCAACGGGCCTTGCGGACCTGTCGCGACGACCACGCTCAGGTTCAAGCGTAAGAAAGAGATCGTAACCTTCGAGGCTGAAGCGACGGGTCATTCGCGCATCAGCGCCCGAATTCGGAGATGATGGCGGCTCCACGATGCCCTGGTGGAAACCGACCTTGCGGAAAGATGTCCGGGAAGCAGCCATCCTTTCCTGTCTAGGGGAAGCGATGCCGCTCCTTTTCGATCTGGATCGTTTCCTGCCCAAGCTCCTGGTGGCCCTGAAAAAACTCCAGGGGTTCAACCTCTACAGCCTTTATCTCCTGGATGAGGGCAATGGCCGGCTTACCCGCCGCTGCTGCCTGGGGAAGGGCGCGGACCAGCTTCCTCCAGCGGTGGCGCCGGGTGAAGGGACGGCAGGTTGCGCGGCCGAGACCAGGAAGACCTTGCTGGTCCAGGGTGCCGGCACCCCCCCGGGCTTCTGGGAGCAGGCTGTTCCCCTTTTATCGGAGGACCGGCTGTTGGGGGTGCTGTTGATCCGCAACGAAGAAATCATCCTTCCCCGGGAGACAGGTTTCCTCCAGAGGGCGGCCGGCCACCTGGCCGGCTCGATCCGTCTCGCCCAGAAATACGCCGCGGCGCGAAGGGCCGCCTTTGAAGACGAACTCACGGACCTGCCCAACTATCGCTATTTCTACCAACGTCTTCATGAGGAGATCGCCAGGGCCAAGAGGTACGGCCGCCCGCTTACGGTGGTGGTCATCGACGTGGATGAACTGAAGCCCATCAACGATCGGTTCGGGCATCTGGCCGGAGACGCAGCGTTAAAGGAGACGGCCAGGGCGCTCAAGGAATCGGTACGGGCAACCGACATGGTGGCGCGCTACGGTGGGGATGAGTTCACCATCATCATGCCCGAAACCGGAAAGCAGGCCGCGGAGAGCGTTATGGAGCGCGTGAAACGGATCTGCGATCTGAATTACCGGCAGGGCGAACTGGACTTTCCCCTCCCGGGGCGGTCTTACGGCCTGGCCTCTTACCCGGAAGACGGTGAAGACGCCGTCGATCTCTTCGCCGCGGCGGATCGCCGCCTTTACTCCACCAAGGAACGGAAGCTGGCGTCCGGTGCTCTCAACTCCCCGCCTCGTTCAGGCCCCGGCACCTCTAATGCCGACCGCCTTCCGCCTTCCGGCGACTGAAAACAACCGCCCGTTTTTTCCAGTCCCTCGATTTATTTGGTTCAACCCCGACGCTTCCACGCCTGGACACGCCAATGGTTCCCTTTGCGTTCTGGAAATCCCAACCTGTATAGCCCCGCTTTGGAAGGGATATCAATAAACAGAATCACACCGTGATCAATCGCACCGTGCTCAGTCGATCCGCAATCGATCCATAGTCGATCCGCAATCGCACCGTGCTCAGTCGATCCGCAATCGATCCGCAATCGAACCGCGCCGCGGCAAGATCCCTCGGAACGGTTCGACGCCGGGAGGTGGATAACGTTGGAAATCGAGGGAGAGGTACGCAACGCCGCCCTCGCAGGCCGGATACGGATGGCCCTGGGGACTAATCAGTTCATCGGCGGATCCCCCATCGGAGTCACCGTGCACGACGGGATAGTCTACCTGCGGGGCCGGGTTGGAACTCCCGAAGAAGGGACCGAGATTCAAAGGGTCGCCGGCACCGTCCCGGGGATCAAGGGAGTGGTTTCGGAGCTTACTTACGGCTCTTTCGCCGGCACGGTCGACGCGTACTATGACGGCGGGCCTGCGTCCGACCATCGCATTCAATCCGGCCCGGAAACAGAATCCACCTTGATGTAGGGGGCCTCCGTTCCGTGACCTTCGGAAGTTTTTCCGCTGATGGGCGGGAGTATATTCTGCACCGCTGGGATACCCCCCGCCCCTGGATCAATTACCTGACCAACGGCCGATACTGCGCCCTGATCTCCCAGACCGGAGGCGGCTACTCTTTCGTCGAGAGTTCCGGTTACAACCGGATCACCCGGGGATACCCGCCGCTGGCCGTCCTGGAAGACCGGCCCGGCCGTTACCTGTACATCAAGGATGCCGAGAGCGGGGAGTATTGGTCCCCCACCTGGCAGCCGGTGCAACGGCCCCTCGAGCGCTATCGGTGCCGGCATGGGATGGGGTACACGAACTTTTCCTCCGCCTCCGCCGGGATCGCCGCCGATCTGACCTTCTTTGTTCCGGTGGACCGCGACTGCGAGGTTTGGATGGCGCGGCTGACCAACGAATCGGGCCGCACGCGACGCATCCAGGTGTTCACCTATGTTGAGTTGAGCCTGGGGAGCTATGCCTGGGATATAGAGGAAACGAGCTTCGCCAACCTTTTCAACACGACCTCCTTCGAGGACGGGGTCATCTTCGCCACCAAGCGTTACTGGCCGGTCGTGCAGCGGCTCGGCAAGCCCAACCTGGCCTGGGCCTACCAGGCCTTCATGGGCGGCAGCCTTCCAATCACCGGCTACGACACCTTCCGGGAAAGCTTTCTGGGGGTTTACGGATCCCTGGATCGGCCGCGGGCGGTGCAGCAGGGACAGTGCGGCAACAGCGCCGGGATGGGCCAGGACGCCGCCGGCGTCCTCCAGGGGGAGGTTGAGCTCCTTCCGGGCGCTTCCCTTGATTTCGTGGTCGTGCTGGGAGCCGCCCCGGATAAGGCCGCAGGCAGGGAGATTGTCCGGCAGCTATGCGTTCCCGGGGCCGCCGAGCGGGAACTTCAAAAGGTCAAGGACTTCTGGGATCACTACCTGGGCAAGCTCTGGGTCTCAACTCCGGACCCCGATTTCGATCTGTCCGTCAACATCTGGAACAAGTACCAGGCCTGGATCACCTACAACTGGGCCAGGATGGATTC
>JACPQU010000136.1 GCA_016190305.1 Bacillota bacterium | reverse complement strand
GGCTACGACGGGGCCAATTACCAGAGTCTGCGCACCGACAGCGGTGGCAACGTCTACATCCGGAGCATCTCGGACTCGGTGACGGTCACGGCGACGGATCTCGACGTCCGGAACCTGACCTTTGCCCAGGACGGCGTGGCCGCCTTCGGCTTCGACGGAACCAACTACCAGCGGCTGACCACCGACACCAGCGGGAACGTCCAGATCAAGCACCAGTCGCGGAACTTCACGGAGAACTCGTCCACCAGCGTCCTGACGGGAAACTCCTTCACCGGAATCCTTCCGACGGATGTTTCATCGGTGGGCAAGTACACCTTCTTCGTGAAGAACACGAGCACCAACTCCGCCGATCTGCGGCTGGAAATCAGCCCGAACTCCACCGACTGGTACGTCGACGTCACCACGGTGGCCGTGGACGGAAACACCAGCGAGGTCGTGACTCCGAACAGGTTCCTGCGTTACGCGCGCCTGTCGTACAAGTCTACGACCACGGATGCCAGCACCACATTGGACCTGTTCTACCAGGCCCAGGTCTAAGACCGGGCTGCCGGAAGTGAAAGAGGCGGCCGCCGGCGGATGCAGGCCGGCGACGCGCAAAGGGAGATACCGCCGGATTTGAAAGGGGGAGCGCCACGGTGGCCGAACCCAAGCTCAGTCTGTGCATGATCGTTCGGGATGAGGAACAGGCCCTTCCGCGCTGCTTGGCCAGTGTCCGGGAACTGGTGGGAGAGATCATCGTCGTCGATACCGGTTCCAGCGACCGTACGGTCGAGATCGCCCGGAGCTTCGGAGCCGCCGTGGTGCGTTCTCCCTGGCGGGGTGATTTCAGCGCCAGCCGCAACCTCTCCCTGGAGAAAGCCGCGGGAGAATGGATCCTTTGCCTTGACGCCGACGAGGAGCTCACGGTCAGATCAAAGGAAGACCTGGCGGGACTCCTCGCCGACCAATCCAAGGAGGGCTATTTCGTTCAGGTGATCAACTTCCTCCGCGAGGGCGAGGATGGAGGTGAGATCCTGAAGCACCCGGCGGTCCGCCTCTTCCGGAACCGCTCGGAATACCGATTCTCCGGCGCCCTGCACGAGCAGGTCCTGCCCTCGATCCTGCGTCTTCACCCTCGTGAAGCGGTGGGGAACGCCGAGAGCATCACCATCAACCACTTCGGTTACACGCTCGAGCGGATGAGGTCCAGGAACAAGCCCGAGCGGAACCTGGAGATGGCCCGCAAGATGGTGTCCGATCATCCGGAGGATTGCCTCGCCCACTATCACCTGGCGGTCTCCTACTTCGAACTGGAACGCTTCGCCGAGGCCCTGGCCGAGTTCCGAATCGCCTTCCGAGGCTTTGATCCAAGGGTGAGCTACTTCCCCACGGTGACCAGGAACCTGGCGGTCTGTCTCATCGAGCTCAAATGTTTCACCGAGGCCCTGAGCGTGCTGAGCAAGGGGAAAAAGGCCTATCCGGGCTATACGGACCTTTGGTACCTGGAAGGCCTGGCCAGGTTCAGGCTCCGCCAGTACCGTTCGGCCGCCGAGGCAATGCTGGGCTGCCTGTCCCTGGGGGAGACCCCGTCCCGTTACGTATCCAGCCTGGGAGTGGGGAGCTTCAAAGCCCACTACCTGATCGGGCAGATCATGGAGGAAGCCGGCGAGGCGGAAACCGCCATTGAAGCCTACATTCAGGCCTGGCAGGGACACGCGGCGTGGGTCGATCCCATCCACCGGATCGTCAAGCTTCTTCACCGGGAAGGGCTGGGGGCTGAAGCAATCGCCGATAGGCTAAGTCCCTATCTGCCCCTGAACACTTCCCGAGGTCTGGTGATCCTTGCCGATACCCTCTTCGGGGTGAAGGAGTACGCCACCGCCCTGGTTTATATCAACCGGGCCTTCCTTCTGGGACCGCCGGCCGGATCTTTGCTCCTTTTCCGAGGGCGCTGCCTGCTCGCCCTCGACCGGACCGAAGAGGCCCTGGAGGCCTATGACGAGATCAGGAAGGATGATCCCCTTTATACCTCGGCGGCCATCGACGGATGCCTGGCTTCATGGTGCGGTTCACCCCCCAGGCGGGCCGACGGGATCATCGAAAGCCTGGGGGCGTGCCAGGATGACACGGGGCCCAGAAACTCCAGGTTGATCGCCGCCTTGGAGGTCTTCAACCGGGTTGCCGCCGGCGGCTCCAGCCTCCTGGCTTCCTCCCCCGGCCCAGGCCCCGGGGAGCCTGGGATCTTTTTTTACCTGGCAAAGCGTTTTCAAGATCTGGGTAAGCAGGAGCCTCGGGATCTGGCTGTCCGGCTGGCCACCCGCGGACTCGGCCCGCTGGAGGCGGGTAAGGTCTGCTTCCACCATGAGCTGTTCGATCCCGCGGCCCGGATCATTCTCTCCGCCTTCGAGGAAGGGAGCTGGGACGCCGAAAGCTGCGAAATGGTGGCGGAGATCTGCTGCCGGCGCGCTTTGCTGGAAGAGGCGGAAAAGCTCTTCGGGCAGGCTCTTCTGCTCGAGCCTCACCGCGTTCAGGCGGCGAGGGGCCTGGCAAGAGTCTACCTGCAAAGGGCCCAGGAGCTGCTGGTCAAGGGCTGCCTCGAACATCCCGACGAGAAGTCCCTGGAACTCCGGCTTGGAGCGGTCAGCCAGAAGCTGGCCTCCCTGTCCTGACCTTCCGCGATCTTCATCCTGAGCAAAGAGAGGGGGCTATGGACTTGGCCGCTCCTCGGAAAAATGTGGCCCTGAGCCTCTGCGTGATCGCCAGGGATGAGGAAGCCGCCCTCCCCGAGTGCCTGGCGGGGATGGCCGGTGTGGCCGGACAGATCATCGTCGTGGACACCGGTTCCAGGGACGCAACGGCGGAGACGGCCCGGCGCCTCGGAGCCGAAGTGCTCCACCACCCCTGGCGGGAGGATTTTGCCTCCGCTAGGAATGCAGCGCTGGAAGCCGCCCGCGGGAACTGGGTGCTGTTCCTGGATGCCGATGAGCGGATTTTCCCCGAGGATATCCCTTCTATCGCCCCCCTTCTCCGCCGGCGGAGCAAGGACGGATTCTTCCTGGAGATCCATAGCCCCCTCGGCACCGGCCCCCGGAGCGACATCCAGATCATCCCCCGCTTCCGGCTATTCCGCAGGCGCCCGGAACTCCGGTTCGAGGGCCGGATCCATGAGCAGATCCTGCCCTCCCTCTTTCGCCTGAAACCCGTGCCCGCCATCGATCACGCCGGGGTGCGGATCCTGCACCTGGGTTACCTTCCCGGAGCCAGGAGGGAGGAGCGCCTCCGGCAGAACCTGGCCCTCCTGCGGCAGGAGATCCTCGAAAAGCCGGAAGATGGGTTTCCGCTGTTCAACTTGGGTTGCGCTTACCTGGAGAGCGACCGGTTCGCCGAAGCCCTCGCCTGTTTCAAGCAAGCCGCTCCCCTCGCTCCGAGGGGGATCAGCTATCGATCTCTCCTGGCCCGGAACACGGCGCGTTGCCTGGCGGAACTCGGGGACGGGGAGAAGGCTATGGGCACGGTGCGTGCCGGCCTGGAGGAATTCCCCGACTACCCTGATCTCCACCTCCTGGAGGGGGAACTGGCCCTGGCTTCCGGCCGGGCGAGCGAGGCCTCCGCGGCGTTCCACAGGTGCCTGCTCTCAGCTTCCGCTCCGGTTCGTCATCCGTCCTCCGCAGGCGCCCTCGGCTTCAAGGCATGGGAGGGCCTGGGCGACGCCCGGGCCGCCGCGGGAGCGGCGCCGCAGGCACTGGAAGCCTACCGGAAAGCCTTCATCCTGCAGGCGAGCCGCCGGCACCTGGTCGCCGAAAAAGCGGCCCGGATGGCCGCCGTCTCCGGAAGCCATGTCCTCCGCTCTTTTCTGAACGCAGGGGATGGCGCCCGCGACCTTTTCACCGCGGCGGTCCTGGCGCGGCTCGGGGATCACTGGCCCTCCGCCGACTTCCTGGAGGTCATGGAGGCCGTACACGGTTTACCGGTTCCGATCGCCCTGGTCAAGGCGCTGCAAAGGCGGGCGCG
>JACPQU010000139.1 GCA_016190305.1 Bacillota bacterium | reverse complement strand
TTTTTCCGGATGAGCAAGTACCAGGGGGCCCTGGAACGGTATCTCCAGGATCACCCGGACTTCATCCAGCCCCCTTCACGGCTCCACGAGATGGTGAACAACTTCCTCAAACCCGGGCTGGAAGACCTCTGCGTGTCCCGGACCACCTTCAAGTGGGGGATCCCGGTACCCTTCGATCCCCGGCACGTGATCTACGTCTGGATCGACGCCCTGGCCAATTACATCACCGCCACCGGATTCCCCGATGATCCTGCGCGCCTTGCTGATTGGTGGCCGGCGGACGTGCACCTGGTCGGAAAGGAGATCGTCCGTTTCCACACCATCACCTGGCCCATCATCCTGATGGCGCTTGGGCTCCCCCTGCCGGGGAAGGTCTTCGGCCACGGATGGCTGATCCTGGAGGGGGGGAAGATGTCCAAATCCAAGGGGAACGTCATCGACCCGATCCTCCTTTCCCAGCGCTACGGGGTTGACGCGGTCCGGTACTACCTGTTGCGGGAGATCCCGTTCGGAGCCGACGGGGTGTTCACCGAAGAAGCCCTTTGGCAGCGCACCAACAAGGATCTGGCCAACGACTTCGGCAACCTCCTCAGCCGGGTCCTGGCCATGGTGGAGCGGTACTTCGGAGGGGAGATCCCGGCGCCCGAATCCCCCGGGGAGGACGACCGCCTGCTTCAGGAGACCGCGTCCTCGGTGGTCAGAGAATTCGAGGAACTGATGGACCGGCTCCAGTTCAGCGGCGCCCTGACGGCGGTATGGCGTTTGGTGGCCCACGCCAACCGATACGTGGACCAGTCGGCTCCATGGGACCTGGCCAAGCGCGAGGATCAGCGGGGCCGCCTCGGTACCGTCCTCTATACCCTGTCCGAGGCCTTGAGGTTCATATCGGTCATGGTGGGGCCCTTCATGCCGGGCACCCCTCCCAAGATGTGGGCCCAGATGGGGATCCACGGAAACTCAGAGCTTCAGAGCTGGGAAAGCCTCCGCACCTGGGGGCTTCTCCCCCCGGGGACAAGGGTCAGGAGAGGCGACCCCATCTTCCCGCGGCTGGAATGGGA
Organism: Bacillota bacterium; assembly: GCA_016190305.1. Taxonomy (GTDB): domain Bacteria; phylum Bacillota; class JACPQU01; order JACPQU01; family JACPQU01; genus JACPQU01. The sequence continues at coordinate 3,078 of JACPQU010000139.1, read as the reverse complement.
GGATCGGACCGTGGAAGGCGGGGCAACGGCGGGTGTGGCGGCGGAAGGCGGGGCGAGACCTGCTGTCAATACCTCATCCGGTGCTCCCGCAGCTTCCGGCGTCGGCCATGGCGCGCCCGGTGCCGGCGCATCGGGGCGGGAACTGCTCTCCATCGATGAATTCGCCAGGCTGGAGCTGAAGACGGCGCTGGTCCTGGAGGCCTCCCCGGTCGAAGGGGCCAGCAAGCTCCTTTCGGTGCAGCTGGATGCCGGTGGGGAGGAGCGCCGGGTGGTGGCCGGGATCGCGGGTTCCTACCGACCGGAGGACCTGGTCGGCAAGACGGTGGTGCTGGTGGCCAACCTCAAGCCGGCCAAGATCCGGGGCGTCGTCTCGGAGGGAATGATCCTGGCCGTAGGGGATGAGAATAGCATCTCCCTGCTCACGGTGGACCGTCCGTCTCCGCCGGGTGGGAGGGTCAGATGATCGATACCCATGCCCACCTCGATCACCCAAGGTTTGATGAAGACCGCGCGGAGGTCATCCGCCGGGCCGGGGCCGCCGGGGTTTTCCGCATCGTCACCGTGGGCTGCGATCTCAAGTCATCCCGGGAGGCCGTCGGGCTGGCAGCGGCGAACGAGGCCGTCTTCGCAACCGTGGGAATCCATCCCCATGAGGCGGAGGCGGCTGCTGCAGACGATCCGGAGATGATCGCGGAGCTGGCTGGGAACCCCAAAGTGGTGGCGGTGGGAGAAACCGGGCTGGACTACCACTACAACTTCTCTCCGCCCGCCGTCCAGATGGACATGTTCCGTCGACATGTGCGGATGGCCAGGACGCTTGGCCTGCCCCTGATCGTCCACGAGCGGGAGGCCGGGGAAGATCTGCTGCGGGTCCTTCGCGAAGAAAGCGCGGGCGAGGCTGGCGGGGTCGTCCACTGCTTCACCGGTTCCCGTGACGTGGCCGCCGGGATCCTGGAACTGGGTTTCCATATCTCGGTGGGAGGGGTGGTCACCTTCCCCAATGCCGCCCAGGTCAGAGAGGTGGTCGCCTGGTTGCCGCTGGACCGGCTCCTCCTGGAGACCGATTCCCCGTACCTGGCGCCCCAGGTCCAACGGGGGAAGCGGAACGAACCCGCCAATCTCCCCCATATTGCGGAGGCGGTGGCCGCTCTTCGACAAGTCGAACCGGAACGTCTGGCCGAGGTTACCGATGCCAACGCCGCGGCCCTCTTCCGGTGGTGAGGAGGGCTCGGGATCACGATGCCAGGGAGGGAGAGGGGTTGAAGCTCTGCAATCCGGCCGTTGTCGCCGGCCTTCTCGAGAGTCACGGCCTGCGCCCGCACCGCTCCCTGGGCCAGCACTTCCTCGTGGACGCCAACATCCTGGAGAAGATCCTGGACGCCGGCGAGGTGGGGCCGGAGGATACGGTCCTGGAGATCGGGGCGGGGCTGGGCGCTCTCACCCAGGGTCTCCTGGAGCGGGGAGCCCGGGTGACGGCGGTGGAACTCGATCACGGGCTATACCGGATCCTGGCGACACTTCTGGGATCAAACCCCGGACTGACTCTCCTCCAGATCGATGCCCTTGATCTTGATCCCGTGAACCTGCCGGGGCTGGACCAGGGTCGGCAGGCCAAGTGCGTGTCCAACCTTCCCTACGCCGTGGCTACACCCTTGCTCCTCTCCCTCCTGTCAGAAGCCGGCCGCTGGGAACGACTGGTATTTCTGGTTCAGAAAGAGGTCGCGGCCAGGATGGAAGCCCGCCCGGGAACCAAGGAATACGGCTATCTGTCGGTGGCGGTTCAGCTTCGAGCACGGGTGGAGACGGTCGCCCGGATCCCTCCGACCGTATTCCTACCCCCTCCGAAGGTCGATTCTTCCCTGGTCAGGCTGAGTCCCCTACGGGAGGGCGCCTTCACGCAGGGGGAAATCCTGGGTGCCCTCAACGCGGCCCGGGTGGCCTTCGGCCAGCGCCGAAAGACGATCCTGAAGGTCCTCGCCACCGATCCGAGGGCCGGTCTGGACCGGGGAAGCGCCGTCCGGCTTCTGTCATCCATGGGTATTGACGGGGGGCGCCGCGGGGAGACCTTCTCCGTGGCCGAGTTCATCGAACTGGGGCGGATGCTCCCGAGACCGGAGGGGGAGGTTACCCACAGGGGTAGGTAGGGCTAGGATGTAGGTATGATTGCTTCAGTTCGTTTGCCTTTTTAAAACCCCTGGCCTACAATTAGGTTGAACTTAAATGTAAACGGGGGTTGCACGGTGAATCGAACCCGCTTCATCAGCCCAACCAAAGGACCCCTCGATCTGGATCAGATCTTCGCCGATATAGTCTCCCACGTCGAAACTCAGCCCCAGAACGACCACAAGATCATCGTGGGTACCGACTCGCAGAACACCAGGGGCGAGTGCGATTTCGTCACCGCGATCATCATTCACCGGGTGGGAAAGGGAGCCCGCTACTATTACCGGAAAATTCATCAAAAACACGTCACCAGCTTGAAGCAACGGATCTTCTACGAGGCCTCCTTGAGCCTGGAGACGGCCGGTCGCCTGGCCGGGATGCTGGCCAAGAACGGTCATTCCGACCTGAACGTGGAAATCCACCTCGACGTCGGGGAAGAGGGCCAGACCAAGGAGCTCATCCGGGAGATCGTCGGCATGGTCATCGGCAGCGGTTTTAATGCCAAGATCAAGCCCGATTCCTATGGGGCGTCCAAGGTGGCGGACAAGCATACCAAATGAGATAGGTTTATTCCGAAGGGCGGAGACCCTTGAAGGAAGGGGCCCTCAGCTTTCCCTCCGGAGTCCATTCCCCGAATTCGACCTCGCAATCCAGTTCCGGCTTGACCCAGGTGACCTTCTCCCGGTAACGGGGTGCGGGTGAAAAAGGGCAAGGCCCCGGCAGTTGCATAAGAATATCAGCCACTTCCCGCCGGTCCCTGTCGGTGAATCCGCTTCCGACCCTACCGACATGGACCCAACCGTCCCCCGATCTCAGCCCCAGGATCAGGGCACCGAGACCCCCGGCCCCGGCGGTGAAGCCGCAGACAGCCCCCCGGATTCGCCGCCGGCACTTGACCTTGATCCAGAACGGGGT
>JACPQU010000138.1 GCA_016190305.1 Bacillota bacterium | reverse complement strand
GGCTTGCGGCCAGGGCGACGGTAAAGATCTGGGGGAGGTTCATGAGCGGGGCGGCGAAGCCGGTAAGCTGGCCGTAAAGGCCGGTGGCCGCCTCCGGGGTGAAACCGGCGATCTGCAGCCGCCGGGGCACGATCACCGTGTCGATCAGCTGGATGATCGGGGAAACCAGGGCCGCCAGGGTGATGGGCACCGAAAGCCTGGTGATCTCCAGGGCAATCCGCCCGGCGCCTTCCCTTCCGGGTTCGTCCGCACCCCCCCCGGAAAACCGCAACTGCTGGCCCCGGTACCAGTAGAGGAGAGCCAGGAGAGCAAGACCGAAAGCGGATCCGATCACCACGCCGAAGGAAGCCCCCCCCGCCGCGAACTCCAGCCCCCTGGGCAGCAGCAGATAGGCCAGGATGAGGGCGGCCAGGACTCTTCCCGCTTGTTCTACGACTTGCGAAGCCGCCGAGGGCACCATGGTCTGCATCCCCTGGAAATATCCGCGGAGGGAGGCCATCACCGAAACGATCAGGATGGCCGGAGCGATGGCGACCAGGGGGAAGTAAGCCCTGGGATCGCCGATGATCACCTCCGCGACGAACCGGGCCCCGGCGATCATGATCACGGTGCCCATGGCGCCGAGGATAAAAAGCATCACCAAGGCCACCTGGAAGATCTTCTGGGCGGACCTGAACTGGCGACGTGCCAGTCGCTCCGATACCATCTTGGAGATGGCGGTGGGGATGCTGGCGGCCGCGGAGATCGCCAGAAGGGCGTTGAAGATCGGGTAGGCGTACTGGAAGAGTCCCATCCCCACCGGCCCCAGAATAGCGGCCAAAGGAATCCGGTAGAATCCGAGAACCTTGACGAGGATGCCGCCGAGGCTCAAGATCATCGCGTTCTTGATGAAGGTGTTACGGCCCTGCGACGGCACCCTGCCGACCACCTCGTTCATTTAACAAAAGACCCCAAACAGCCTTATTATAATCGGACCCGCTCCCGGTGGAAAGGTTGGTTGCGCTCGCCGGAAGAAGAAAGTAAAAAGCCCGGGTGTTGATCCCCGGGCCGATTGATGAGCAGAGGGTCAGGCTCTGGGCTACTGTTCCATTTGCTTGGCCAGGAAGCTGGCTGCCGTGTCCGCCAGCTTGGTTTCGAGTTCGCTCATTTTCACCGTCTCGTCCTTGGAGCACAGCACCACAGCCCCGATGGGATCTCCGGCCGCGATGATGGGCGAGATGACCTGGGCGGTGAACTTACACTCTCCGTCCTGGATGATGGGGCATTCCTTGCACTGATCGTCTCCGCCCGGGAAGTTGATCAGGGCCGTCCGGCGCTCCTCCATCACCTTTTCCACAGCCGGCCCGATAGGACGGTTCAAGAACTCCTTCTTCGGGGCGCCAGATACGGCGATGATGGTGTCCCGATCGGCGATGAGCGCGATGTGGCCAAGGGCTTCGTACAGGGAGTCGGCGTACTCCTTGGCGAAATCTCCCAGTTCCCCGATGGGGGAATACTTTTTGAGAATAACCTCGCCCTCGCGATCAACGAAGATCTCCAGCGGGTCACCTTCGCGGATTCGGAGGGTCCGGCGGATTTCTTTGGGGATGACAACCCGACCCAGGTCATCGATCCTGCGTACAATTCCGGTCGCCTTCATCCTCTGCCCTCCTTTATTTTCTTCTTTTAGCAATTGGATCCGGCCACACTAGTATATAACCTCTTCACAAGCTTTATTCACTTGCCTGTCAGACCTTTGGTTTCGATGTTAGCTTTTGCCTTCAGATCGGTTAAATATGCATCGAAGGCCTGCCCTTTCCTATCGTCCAGAAGCAGGTCCCGCGCATCCTCCTGGGACTCCTCAAACGATTTTTTTACCTCAGGTTTCCGGTCTTCCACCTTGATGATGTGAAAACCGAACTGGGTCTGCACCACCCCGCTCAGCTCGCCCGGCTGCAGCTTGAAGGCGGCTTCCTCAAATTCGGGCACCATCCTGCCCTTGCTGAAGTATCCCAGATCTCCGCCCTGGGACTTGGTGGCGTCGGAATTCTTCTCTCCGGCGATGGCGGCGAAGTCCGCGCCGTTCTTCAGTTCAGACAGGATCTTTTCCGACTCTTCCCGGGAGGAAACGAGAATGTGGCGTGCCTTCACCTGCTCCTGCTCGGTGAAGAAATCGGGGTTCTCGTCATAGTACTTTCGAACATCCTCGTCGGTAACCTGAACGTCCTTGGTCACATCTTCGTACAATTTTGCGGAGAGTTCCTGCTCGCGCAACATCTCACGGGCCAGACGCACTGAGAGCCCCGCTTTGTACAGCAAGGACTCCAGGGCCTTCTCATCCCCGCCGGTGCGCTGGAGGGCGAGGGTGAACAACAGTTCTTCGACGGCTTTGTCCAGTTCGTCCTTGCCGACTTTCAGCCCGTGCCTCTTGGCCTCATCGATGAGCAGGTACTCCAGGGCCATGGTTTCGGCGACCTGGGCCGGCTGGGAAGCGAAATCATACCCGGGGTAGATGAAGGAAAGCCAGCGCACCTTCCGGTCCAGCTCTTCCTTGCTGATCTTGTGCCCGTTCACAGTGGCGACCGTATCTCTGGAAAACGTCGGGATGGCAGTAATGGTAAGGCCGAGAAGTACGGCCACCAGGATGATGAAGATGAATGTGCGATGCTTCCTCAGGTTCAACAGTAACGTCCCCTTTCCATTGGAGGACCATCGAACTCATTATATATAAAGAGGGTCCGTTCCCGCGACCTGCTTCAGTTTTTGTTCAAGGTTTTCAAGCAGCGATGTTCCGGAAATTCCCCTCGCATCGAGGACGACTTCACCGCCGCGCACGCTCTCCAGTTTAAAGACCCCGTCGCGCTTGATTCCATCACGCTTGTCTCCATCGCGCTTCACGCCTCCACACTTCACGCCGTCACGTCCCGCCCGCGGAAACCCGGCGACGAGCTTCTGTATCCCCGCCCGGTCATCAAACTTGATCAGCACCCGTCCCCGCTCCCAGGACAGGGACTCGGCACCGATGGATTCCAGCCGGAGCCGGAGGTGGCTCACCGTCAGCAGGTTTTTCACCGGCGGTGGCGCCGGCCCGCATCGATCGGCCAGCTCCGCGGCCACCTCCGTAATGGCTTGGTGTTCCTTGGCGCCGGCAAGCTTACGGTAGATTTCCACCTTGCTGCGGGAATCCGGCAGGAAATTATCCGGGAGATAGGCTTCCACCGGGAGGTTGATGGACGGAGGGGTTTTTTCGGGATGCGGGGGTTCACCCCTGAACTCCCGGACGGATGAAGCCAGCAATTCGCAGTAGAGATCGAAGCCGACGGTGCGGATATAACCGTGCTGCTCCGGGCCGAGGAGGTTCCCCGCACCCCTGATCTCCAGGTCGCGCATGGCGATCTGGAACCCGGATCCCAGCTCCACCAGGTCCCTGATGGCCTGCAGGCGCTTCTGGGCCGTCTCGCTCAGGATCCGGTCCCGCCGGTAGAGGAAATAGGAATAGGCGATTCGGTCGGAACGTCCGACCCGCCCGCGGAGCTGGTAGAGCTGGGCCAGCCCGAATCGATCGGCGTCGCCCACCACCAGGGTGTTCACGTTGGGGATGTCCAACCCCGACTCGATGATGCTGGTCGAGACGAGGACATCATGAAGTCCCTCCAGGAACTCCAGCATGATCCGCTCCAAGCGGTGCTCGGGCATCTGGCCGTGGGCCACCGCGATCCGGGCCTCCGGCAGCAGGGCCCGCAGGTCCTCCGCCGCCCGGTCAATGGACTGCACCCGGTTGTGCACGAGGTAGACCTGCCCTCCCCGGTCGATCTCCTTCAGGATCGCGTCCCGCACCAGGGCGTCCGAGTACTCGACCACGTAGGTCTGGACCGGGAAGCGGTTTTCCGGAGGGGTGGCGATGGTGCTCAACCCCCGGATCCCGAGAAGCGCCATGTGGAGCGTGCGGGGAATGGGGGTGGCGGTCAGGGTCAGGATGTCCACCGTTTCCCGCAGTTTCTTCATCCGCTCCTTGTGGGCGACCCCGAAGCGATGCTCCTCGTCGATGATGATCAACCCCAGGTCTTGAAACCGGACATCCTTCTGCAGCAGCCGGTGGGTGCCGATGATGACATCCACCTCCCCGGCGGCCAGGCGCCGCACCGTTTCCCGGTTGGCGGCGGGGCTCCGGAAACGGGAAAGCACCTCCACCGTTACCGGAAAATCCTCCAGACGTTCCCGGAACGTACGGTAGTGCTGCTGGGCGAGGATGGTGGTGGGAACCAGGATCACCACCTGTTTTCCATCCTGGACCGCCTTGAAGGCCGCCCGCATCGCCACCTCCGTCTTGCCGAAGCCGACATCACCGCAGAGCAGGCGGTCCATTGGGCTGGACTTTTCCATATCGGTCTTGACCTCGGAGGCGGCCTGCAGCTGGTCCGGGGTTTCCTCGAAGGGGAACAGGGACTCAAACTCTCTTTGCCACTCGGTATCAGGGGAAAAAGCGTGGCCCCTGGAAGCATCCCGGCGCGCCTCCAGCTTGAGGAGTTCCCTGGCCATCTCCCGCACCGACTCCCGGACCCGATGCTTGGCCCGGTTCCAGTCCGCTCCCCCAAGGGAGTTGAGCTTGGGTTCCTTCCCCTCCCCGCCCACGTACTTCTGCACCAGGCCGGCTTGTTCCACCGGGACGTAGAGGCGGTCCTTCCCCGCGTAGCGGATGAGGAGATAGTCGCGCTGTCCACCCCCGGCGGTGAGGGAGACCACTCCCATATACTTGCCGATCCCGTGGTGGACGTGGACGACGAAATCGCCTTTCACCAGTTCATGGTAGCTGGCTACCCGGACACCATTCTCAGCCAGGGGAACCATCGGCCGCTTGGTCTTCTCCCGCCCGTAGATCTCAGCGGGGGTGAGCAGGACCAGACCGACGCCGGGCCACTCGAACCCGTTCGAGAACGCCCCTTCCACCACCAGGATCATCCCCGGAACCAGGTCCCAGTCCGGAGTTTCCAGGATCCGCCGCGACACCGGGAGCCCCGCGTCTTCGACGCTCCGACTGAGAACAGCGGCCCGTTCCCTGGTCCCGGCCATCAGCACCACCCGCTGGCGCCGGTGATTCCAGCGCCTGACCTCCTCCAGGAAGAGGCGGGGGTGGCCGGCGAAAGACGGCGCTACCCGGGCCTGAGCGGACTGGACGGACTGGGGATGAAAGCCCGGGGGAGAGCCTGGAAGCAAGGCGAAACACAACCTGGGATGATCCTTCAGCCGCGCCGCGAGGGCGGCCAGGTCAAACCAGCCGGTGAGCTGTCCGGGCAGCAGTTCCCCGTTCTCGACCAGGGCCTGCCTGCGGGCCCGGAAAGATTCCTGGCCGGTCCGGACGGTATCGGCGATCCGGCTGGGTTCATCAAAAACCACCAGGGTCCGGGAAGGGAAATAGTCCGTGGCCGGGATCGGATCCGGGTAGAGATATTCATAATAGCGGTGGAACCCGGGGAAGTAGATCCCGCCGGAAAGCTCCTCCAGTTGCCTCCGCACATCCTGGCTGAGGCGTTTGCTCTCCTCGGCCTTTCCCTTGCGGGCCAAAGACTCGGCGGAGGATCGAAGATCCCGTTCCGCGGCGGCGATTGCCCGGCCGCGTTCGGTCGAACCGGCCAGAAGCTCCCGGGCGGGGGCCACGAAGGCCCGTTCCAGGGATGCGGTGGAAAGCTGGGAGTGAACATCGAAGGAACGGAGGGTCTCGATCTCATCGCCGAAGAACTCCAGCCTCAACGGAGGACCCTCCGTCGGGTAGAGGTCCACGATCCCCCCGCGGACCGCCGTCTGACCTCGCCGCTCCACGGCCTCGACCCGCTTGTACCCCCCTCCCACCAGAGTCCTAAGCAGCCCCTCGCGCTCCAGGATCATCCCCGGCGACAACTCCAGGCAATGAGCGGACCAGACGTTCCACGGCGTGATCGGCGGGGTGAGTGCGTCCGCTGCAGCGACCACAACCTGGGGCTCTCCCCTGGCCAGGGCCGACCACACCGTCAGCCGTTGCATGGCCACATCGTGCGATGAGGCCGCCACCTCGTAGGGAAGGAGTTCGGGAGGGGGAAGGTAGCGCACCGGGAGATGGGGCAGAAGGGACTGGAGGTCGTCGCGGATCCGGACAGCCTCTCCGGCGTCGGTTACGACGTAAAGGCACGAGTCCGCCGCCCCCATATCCTTCAGACCATCCAGGAGGGAAGCCGCGAAGAAAGACTTCTGGGAACCGCTCAGGCCGAGCACCCAGTGCTCCTGCCGCTGGGCCAGGCCCGTACAGGCATCTTCCCACTCAGGGGATCGGCGGAGGAGCTGGGTAAGGGGACGCACGGAGATCACCTCCATTCCTAGGCGCATCCTGGGCACCGGGAGCGCCGGCTCCGGGAAACAGCGCTGAAGCGCGGCACCGGGATACGGAAGCTGTGCACGACGCTTGAGTGCGCCCAGCCGCCCGGCGTCGTCAAAGCGGCTAAGGC
>JACPQU010000134.1 GCA_016190305.1 Bacillota bacterium | reverse complement strand
TTAATATACAGTACTTACCCTACGTTATAGGATAAGTACTGTATTTATTATTAAGTTGTTTATCTGTTAAAGATGAGCTATATGTCCAGATGAAAATGAAGCAGTGACCCAATGGGAAGTAGTCCGCCAGTTATCTATGATCAGGCCGGTGATCCACTTCGCTTAGCGTCCCAGTCTCGGATCCAGGCGGATGGATCTTAGGTGTACGCCGGCGGAAGGCCGATAGGACGACGGAGGGGTGGGGGAAACCGTTTGTCCCTTGAGCGGGACGGCTCTTTCTCCTCGGTTCTCGGACGAGGGGACTTGCGGTCCGGGTTGAAACGTTCCATCCAGGTTCGCTGGGGGGTGATCCTGGGGCTCAGTCTGATGGTCCTCACGACTGCTCCCCTGAGCCATCCGCTCCCCCTGCTCCAACCCCTGCTGACCTTGATGCTGGGAGCCAGCATCGTGAACATGCTCTACTATTCCTGGTTGCAATCCGGCAAGCGGTTGTTGCTGCTGGCCTATACGGAGATCGTTGGCGACACCCTGGTGGTCACCGGTCTGATTCACTATACCGGAGGCGTTGACAGTCCCTTTACCTGGACCTATGTCCCGATCATCCTGTCCGCGAGCATCCTCCTGCACCAGCGGGCGGGCATGGTCGCCGCGCTGCTCAGCAGCCTTCTCCTCGCGATGGAACTGGGCATGGAGTACTACGCCATGATCCCTCACCGTCATGTGGGGATTCTAGCGGTTCATTACGAGGCCATGTACCGGGACCATAACTTGATCGCCCTGTTGATTTCCATGAACACCATCCTTTATTGGAGCGTCGCGGGGCTGTCAGGCTATCTGGCCCACCTGGCCGAGGCCCGGCGGCATGCGCTCGGTCTGGCCCTTGATCGGCTTCAGCAGCTACACTATACATCCGCGCGCACCCAGGAGAGGGAACGCCGGCGGATCGCCCTCGAACTCCACGATGGAATGGGACAAACCCTTAGCGCCCTGATCCTCCGTCTGGAAGTCTTGCGTGAAAGCCTCTCAGCCAGGAGACGGCACGAAAAGAGCAATATCGAGGAGATCAGGCAACTGGCCGTAAAAGCCTCCGAGGATATCGACAACCTGGTTTTTCGGCTGCGTCCGACGGTGCTGGATGACCTCGGCCTCGTTCCGGCGCTGAGATCATATTTGAAGAGCTTCTGCAACGGGATCAGCCTCGAGGTGGGCTTCAAGGTCCGTGGAGAGGTGCACAGGCTCTCCAGCGAGACGGAAACGGCCCTTTTCCGGATCGTCCAGGAAGCCTTGACGAACGTCCTTAAGCACGCCGACGCGAAAAAAGTGACCATCGAGCTTTTTTACGACACCGATATTCTCCTGGTCATTCATGACGACGGGAAGGGGTTTGATGTTCAGGCCCAGCTCTCATGCTCGGAACGGAAAGGATTGGGGCTTCTCGGAATACAGGAACGGGTCACCATGCTCCAGGGAACCTTCGAGATCTACTCTGAACCTGAAAACGGCGGCACCAGGATCAAGGTGAGCATCCCCTTAGGCGAAAATATTGGAGGCGAGCACCGTGGAAACGATGTCGACCGAGTTGGGCTTGAAGAGGAGTCCCGCTAACCGGATCAGGGTTTTCATCGTGGATGATCACGCGCTGGTCCGGGAGGGGATCAGAATGATCCTGGAGTCCCAGCCGGACATAGAGGTGGTCGGGGAGGCCGAAGAGGGGCGCGAAGCGATCGCCAAAACTAGTCAGATCAAACCCGACGTGATCCTGATGGATCTCTCCATCCCCGGCTTGAACGGGGTGGAGGTCACGAGGCTGATCAAGCGGGAGTTCCCCGAGATCCATGTCCTGGCGCTGACCATTTACAGCGACGAGGAGTATATCTATCAAAGCCTTCGGGCCGGCGCCTCGGGTTACCTCCTCAAACGGGCCAGCGGAGGAGAACTTCTGGGGGCAGTCCGGGCGGTTGCCAAGGGTGAGCTTTTCCTCCACCCGGTGGCGGCGAAGAAGCTGATCCGCGATTACCTGGGCCGTGAGCAGGAAGGGGCCGGGATGAACGCCGGTGTTCCGGGGGTGCTCACCGAACGGGAGCGGGAGGTCCTGGTGCTGATCGCCGAGGGCAACTCCACGCAGGAGATTGCGATGCGCCTGGACATCAGCCCCAAGACCGTCCGCCGGCACCGCCAAAACATCATGGAAAAACTGGGCCTGAAAGGCTCAGCCGATCTGGTCAAGTATGCCATCAGCCAGGGTCTGATCGTATTCACCAAGAAGCAGTTCTAGAATCCAGGAATCAACGGGTAGGAATTGAATGGGGAGAAAAGGCTTCAGAGTGAGGCTTTCAGGGAGAAGTGAGGATTCCGTCGGGGACCCAGCCGAACGCCCAGGTCAGGGCCATTACTGTGATCCATACCACGCCGCCGGCCACTCCGGTGGCGATCCACCTGTAGGGGCAACCGGACCTTTTTCCCGCCAGCAGGGCACAACGGATCCGCCCGAGGCCTTCCGAAACCTCCAGGAAGATCACGAACAGACCGAAGGAAGTAACCGCGATCCATCCGATCAAGCTCACAGCGAATGAGGTAGTCAACAGTGTTCCCCCTGCTGCCCCTGACGGCCGGTTCATAGTACCGTTCCATTCACCGGCGTTCAGCCCGGGCTCTCTTGCTTCATTATATGATCCTGGCTATAGAGTAGGCAACGGTCAGGATCATGACCGACTGGTGACTAAGTCATCAGAGGTGTGTCGTTTAGGTGTCTCACCCGAGTTGATCAGTTATCCGCTGGATAAAAGAATCTGCTGGATGGAAACATCCGCTGGATGGAAACCGGCATGGAGGGGATTTAGACGGTGTAATTGGGTGCTTCCTTGGTGATGTTGACGTCGTGCGGGTGGCTCTCCCGGAGCCCGGCCGCGGTGATCTGGATGAACCGTGTATTGGTCCTGAGCTCGTGAAGGTTACGCGCTCCACAATAACCCATCCCGGCCCGGAGTCCTCCGACAAGCTGGTAGATGGTCTCGGACAGCAAGCCTCGGTAAGGCACCCGGCCTTCGATACCCTCGGGAACAAGCTTTGTTTCCGGGGCTTGCGCATCCTGGAGGTACCGCTCGGCGCTGCCTTTCTTCATGGCGGCCAGGGAACCCATGCCCCGGTAAACCTTAAAGCTCCGTCCCTGGAAGATCTCCATCTCGCCGGGGCTCTCCTGGTGCCGGCCAGGAGGCTGCCCAGCATCACGGAAGAGGCTCCCGCCGCCAGGGCTTTGGTAATGTCGCCAGAGTACTTGATCCCCCCGTCGGCGATAATGGGTACCCCTGCCTTGTTCCCTTCCTGCGCGCACGCCAGAATTGCCGAGAACTGTGGAACTCCGACCCCCGCGATGACCCGGGTCGTGCAGATGGCACCGGGCCCAAGACCTACTTTCACGGCGTCGGCCCCGGCTTCGATGAGGGCCTGGGTGCCTTCGGCGGTGGCTACGTTCCCGGCGATCACTCGGAGTTCCGGGAAGCGGGACTTGACGAGGCGGGTCAGGTCGAGGACTTTGGCGGAGTGTCCATGAGCGCTGTCGATGACCACGGCATCCACCTTGGCTGCCACCAATGCTTCCACCCAGGAGAGGGATTCTTCCCCTATCCCCACGGCGGCCGCCACCAGAAGCCTCCCCTTGGGATCCTTGGCTGAAAGGGGGTACTTGCGGGCCTTTTCAATATCCTTGATGGTGATCAGGCCCCGCAGGCGATAGTGTTCATCCACCAGGGGCAGCTTCTCGATTTTGTGCTTGCGGAGGATCTCCTTAGCCTGATCAAGGGTGGTATGCACCGGGGCCGTGACCAATCCTTCCTTCGTCATGACCTCCGCGATGGGCCGTGACAGGTTCTCCTCGAAACGGGTGTCCCGGTTGGTAATAATTCCGACCAGACGGTCATGGTCCACGATGGGCACCCCGGAGATCCGGTAACGGGCCATCATCTCGGTAGCTTCTCTTACCTTATGCCGGGGGGAAAGAAAGAAGGGATCGACGATGACGCCATGTTCGGAACGTTTGACCCGGTCGACCTCCGCGACCTGCTGCTCGACGGTCATATTCTTGTGGATGACCCCCATGCCGCCCTCTCGGGCCATGGCGATGGCCATCCTGGATTCGGTCACGGTGTCCATGGCGGCGCTGAAGAGCGGGATGTTGAGGGCAAGTCCCTTGGCGCCGGAGGTGGAGATGTCCGCATCCCGGGGGAGGAACTCTGATTTACCGGGGACCAGCAGGACATCGTCGAACGTCAGCCCAGTCCCCGCGAAGCGCTCTCCAAGAAGGCCGGCGTGCTGACCTGAGGCCTTGCGCCCGAAATCATCAGCCACCGTTTAATCTCCTTTCGCCCGTCGCACCAGGGTTTTTGGACAGTATAGCACGGCCGCTCACGGGCTTCAATGTTTGCCGGAACGATCCACCGGCCTGGGAATCTTTTACGGATGTTAAAAAGAGGGTTCAAGGCTGAGAGCGAATAAACTCTATCGGTCAAGCACTTGGTAAGCCTTCGTCAAGCTCGTTTTTTGTTAAAGAGCAACGAACAACGAGCATTCCTCTGGCTTACAGATATACCCGTGAAACTTCAATCCTGGCTGCTGCAGGATCAGACGGGTAAGGTGTCTAATGTTTTGACTTTGTATGCCCGCAAAATGGTCCGGTCAGGTAATCTCCAGAGAGAAAGGAGGTGCTGTAATGGCCAAAGTGGTGGTGGTCGATCCCATCCTCTGCGGTGGCTGCGGTTACT
>JACPQU010000133.1 GCA_016190305.1 Bacillota bacterium | reverse complement strand
GAGCGTCCCGGCGGGCTCAAGGGGGCTATGAGCGGTTCGGCCGCCGTGGCCAAGGACACGGTGGCCCGGGAGATCGTCGCGGATCTGGAGCGCACCGGTTCCCTGGTCATTCCTCTCCCGGCGGTCCTGCAGGACCGGGGGTCCATGCAGGGCAAGGTCTGCCAGCAGTACTCCGGTGAGGAATTCGCCGCCAACCTGGTGCTGATCGACAACGGGAACGTCAAGTTCATCCACCCGTACTTCCCCCTGGAGCGGCTCCACCGCCTGGACGGCTTCGAGGCGGCCCGCTACGTGGATCCCTATTCGGGCGGGACCGGGAACTCCATCCGCTTCCTGGGGATGGCCCCGCGGGACGATACCTTGAAGGTCGAGGGCCCGGCGAACCTTTACTGCGGGGGGGAGAAGGCGGGGATCTTCGTGGGCCATATCGAGGCCGTGGTCACCGGAGCCCTGGCCGGGCACAACGCCGCCCGCGCCGTACTGGGGGAGCAGCCCCTGAGGCTCTCGCGGCGTACCGCCGTCGGGGAGGCCGTGGCCTTTTCCCGCGAGCAGATGGGTGTTTCGGGGGGCCTGGCCGCCCGCTTCACTTTCTCGGGTTCGATCTTCTTCGAGCGGATGAAGGCCCTGGGACTCTACTCCGCCGATCGCGAAGCCATCAGGAGGCGGGTGGAGGAGGAAGGCCTGCTGCGAATCTACGACGGGTGCGCCGCCTGAACGTGTGCGCGGCTTGGATCTGCGCGTTCGTTGGTCGTGAACCTGTGCGGCCTGCGTGGCGTGTACGTTACGGTGTATGCGGACTGAACGGATGCGGTATGCAATAGTTACTCGGACTGAACGTATGCGGTTTGAAATAGTTACCTTGAAGTCATACCGGGTATTTTTAGAGGGATAAAGATGCACGCGGCGGAATAAATCACGTCGGCTGCCTGAGCCGGACGGCTGGTTGTTCGCGTTGCGGGCGGATTTCAAGAGGGGGGAACTGCAATTGGCCAAAGATCTCAGACATTTCATCAAAGCGCTGCAGGAAAAAGCTCCAGAAGAGCTGATCACCGTGGAAAAGGAGATCGATCCCCGTTTCGAGGCTTCGGCCGTCCTCCAGCACCTGGAGAACCGGGACGCCTTCCCGGCGGTCCTTTTTAACAAGTCCAAGAACCTGAGGGGAGAGAGCAGCCCTTTCCGGCTGATGAGCAACCTTCACGCCACCCGGCAGAAGTGCGCCATCGCCCTTGATCTGGAGAAGCACGAGTGGCGCAGCGAGCTGGTCGAGGAGTACTCCCGCCGCCAGCGTAACCGGATTAAACCCATCATCGTGAGCCGCGAAGAGGCTCCGGTCAAGCAGGTCATCCGGACCGGGAAGGACATTGACCTCTTCGAGCTGCCGGCAATGGCCATTCACGCCATGGACGGCCAGGCCTACCTGAACGATGTGGTCATCGCCGCCGATCCGGACACCGGGGTTTACAACTCATCCCATCACCGGATGAAGATCAAGAGCAAGACCCGCACCGGACTCTACGCCTCACCCCGGCACCTCTGGAGCTACTTCCGCCGGGCCGAAGAGCGGGGCGAGCCGCTCCCGATCGCCATGGTCCACGGCCATCACCCGGCCATTCACCTGGCCGCCGAAAGCATCGTTCCCATCGAGGACGATGAATACGAGGTCACCAGCGGTCTCCTCAACGAACCCATCCGTCTGGTGCCTTCGGAGGCCTTCGGGGACCGGCTGATGGTTCCGGCCGACGCCGAGGTGGTCATCGAGGCGGAGATCCTCCCCAACGTCCGTGAGGCCGAAGGCCCGTACGGGGAGTTCACCGGTTACTACGGCCCGAGCCGTTATGCCTGGGTCTGCGAGGTCAAGGCCATCACTTACCGAAAAGATCCCATTTGGGTCCAGATGTTCGTGGGACACGCCGACTGCTCCATCGTGGGCGGGATCGGGAAGGAAGCCGGAACCCTGGATATCATCAAGGCGACGGCGGTGCCCACCGTGAAGGCGATCCACTTCCCCATCTCGGGATGCTGCCGCTTCATTTCCTACATCTCCATCGCCCAGAAGGCGGAGGGAGAGGCCCGGGTGGCGGCGCTGGCATCGTTCCCGCCGTTCGACGAACTGAAGATCGTGGTGGTGGTGGACGAGGACATCGACGTCTTCAACGAGCGGCAGGTGCTCTGGGCGGTGGCCACCCGGGTGCAGCCCGACGACGGCCTGGACATCATCCGCCACGTCCGGGGCGGCACCCTGGATCCTTCTCAGGTGCGCCTGACCGACGGCTCCAAGCTGATCATCGATGCGACCAAGCCCCAGGATCGGCCTTTCGCCAAGACCCTGGATATCCCGGCGGACGTCATGGGCCGGATCCGGCTCGAGGACCTGCTCTCCCCCGCTGACCGGGCGAGAATAGGGATCTGACGGAGCAAGAGGTTTTCATGCCTGGGACAGGTTTTTAAACACGGAGGTGGACCAAGTGGTAGACATGTTCTGGGTCGGATGCCCCAAGTGCCGCGGCACCTTCTGCGCCGCCACCAGGGACTTCAAGGGACAGGATCGCGAAATGATTTGCCCCTTCTGCAGTCATGCTTTCAAAGATACGGAAGGCGTGGAGCCCCAGGAGGGCACCGGCGCCGGTTGGCTGAAGACGGCGAAATAAGAGCGGGGAAAAAACGGGGGGGGCGAACCGGTAGACAGGGCTCTCCGGCAGGAGGGGTTCATTTTGGGTGCTGGGAAAATCAACCGGCTGGTGGTGGCCCTTTCGGGCGCCAGCGGAGCCGTTTACGGGAAGCGCTTGGTAGAGGTGCTTCACGCGGCGGGCGTGGAGGTTCACCTGCTCATCTCCCGCATGGCGGAAAAAACCCTGGTCTACGAGTGTGACACCCCCCCCGACTCGCTGCGGCGCTTGGCGGCGAAGGCCTACGCGTTGAACGAGCTTGAAGCCGCCATCTCCAGCGGTTCCTTCCGCACCGACGGGATGGTGGTCATCCCGTGCAGCATGAAGACCCTGGCGGCGGTGGCCCATGGATACTCGGAGAACCTGATCGCTCGGGCGGCCGACGTCACCCTGAAGGAGAGGCGTCCCCTGGTGATGGTCGTCAGGGAAACGCCCCTCAACGCCATTCACCTGGAGAATATGCTCAGCCTGCATCGCGCCGGGGCCATCATCATGCCGGCGATGCCCAGTTTCTACATCCGCCCCCGGACCATCGACGACCTGGTGAACCACTTGGTCGGCAAGGTCCTGGACATGTTCGGGTTCGAGCACCAGCTTTTCGAGTCCTGGAAGGGCATCCCGGAGGGCGGGTCAAAGGCGTGACGGCGTGATCCGGGCCGCCGTGAAGAGAACCGGGGGGAGAGGCAGATGAACGAAAGGGCTTTTCAGGAGGTCCTGGAGCAGGTGGCCCGCCTGATGTGCGTGGCCGCGGTCACCGCTCCCAAGTGCCGGGGACGGAACCGCCTCACGGTCGCCACCCTTTCGGTCGAGGAGAGAGACAGGCTGGCCCGGGAGATGCGGAGCGTCACCGAGGAAAGCGGGGCGCGCGGTTTCGCCAGGGACGCCGACGGGGTCGAGAGCGCGGGCGCAGTGGTGCTCCTCGGGGTTCGCAGCGAACGCTCGGACCTTGACCCGTGCAGCTTCTGCGGTTTCGGAAACTGCGACGAGATGGAGGCGGCGGGCGGGGCCTGCGGGCATTGCCTCATCGACCTGGGGATCGCTGTGGGATCCGCGGTGAGCGTGGCCGCCGATCATCGCGTGGACAACCGGGTGCTGTACACCGCCGGACTGGCCGCGATGCGGATCGGGCTCCTTCCTTCGGATCTGGTGGCCGCCGTCGGGATCCCCCTGTCCGCGACCGCCAAGAACCCCTACTTTGATCGCCGTCCCAAGTGAGGTTGATCCTTTGTTGACGGACTGGCGGAGCCAGGTTGCCATGGTCAAGGGAGGCGGGGATCTCGGAACCGGTGTGGCCTATCGGTTGCACCGGGTCGGTTTTCGGGTCCTGGTGACCGAACTGGAACGTCCGACGGTCATCCGGCGTCCTGTTGCCTTCGCCGAAGCGGTCTATGAAGGCGCGGCCGTCGTGGAAGGCGTCACCGCCAGGCTGGTCCGCGACACCGCGGAGGCGATGACGGCCTGGGAACAGGGAGAGGTGGCCGTCCTGATAGACCACCAGGGCGAGGCGGTCGGGTCCCTGCAGCCCGGGGTCTTGGTAGACGCGATCATGGCGAAGCGAAACACCGGGACTTCCCTGCGGGATGCGCCGGTGGTGGTGGCCCTGGGTCCGGGCTTTGCGGCGGGAAGGGACGCCCATGCGGTGATCGAGACCCAGCGGGGCCATTTCCTGGGACGGGTGATCCGGCAGGGTGAGGCCATGCCCAACACCGGGATCCCGGGCGAGATCGGCGGGGCCAGCGTGGACCGGTTGCTCCGGGCCCCGGCGGACGGGGTCTTCCAGGGGAAGGCGCGGATCGGCGACCGGGTGAAGCAGGGGCAGGTCGTAGCCCTGGTGGGGGGGGTGCCCATGCGGTCCGGCCTCAGCGGGGTCCTGCGCGGTCTCCTCCGGGACGGGCTCTCCGTGAAGGCGGGGACCAAGTCCGGGGACGTTGACCCCCGGGCGGATCCCTCGCACTGCTTCACCATCTCCGACAAGGCTCTGGCCGTCGCCGGCGGGGCGCTGGAAGCCGTTTTAGCGCTGTGGCCGCGAGCCGAATCCCCATGAACCCAGTTCCGGCGGTAACCCACCCGGTGTGCTCCCGGTGACGGGCGGAAGGACGGGCTCCAGCGACCTGGTCCTGGCCGAGGCCCTGGGGCTTGATCCGCTTTCCATCCCAGCCGGGTCTGCGACCTGCCGGGTGATCGCCCTCACCGGAGGGGGCGGAAAGACTTCGGCCCTCTTCCGCCTCGGATCCGAGTTGTCCCGTCACGCCCGCGTCATCGTCACCACCACCACCCGGATCCTGATGCCGGAGAACTGGCCGTCCGGCCGGTTTACGGTCATCGGGTGCGGCGGAGAACAATTCGAGAAGGGGAGGCTGGACTCAGCCCTGGCGGAGGCAGCCGCGGCCCGGAGCCCGCTTCTCGTCGCCGGCCGGGTGGGCGAAGACGGCAAGCTCACCGGAATCGGGCCTGCCGTCGTGGATCTCCTGGCGGTCGCGGGGCTGGCCGGTTACATCCTGGTGGAGGCCGACGGCGCCGCCGGGAGGCCTCTGAAAGGGCCGGCGGCCCACGAACCGGTCATCCCCTCCTCTTCCAGCTTGGTGTTCCCGGTGGCGGGGATGGACAGCCTTGGAAAGCCTCTGGACGGCGGGGTGGCCCACCGCCCGGAACTGGTCTCCACCCTGGTCGGACTGCGGCCGGGAGCCCGCATCGAGCCCTCGCATATCGCCCGCCTGCTCGTCTCACCGGCGGGGACCGTGAAAGGTGCTCCGGAGGGTGCCGCCGTGGTTGCGCTGTTAAACAAGGCCGAAACCTTCCACCGCTTACGCGGGGCGCTCCAGGTGGCGAGGATCCTCCTGGAGGAAGGGATCGAACGGGTGGTGGTGGCCGCCCTCCGGACCCCCGTTCCGGTGCGGCGGGTCATGCTCCCGCCGGCTCCTCCGAGGGTCGGAGGGATCATCCTCGCTGCCGGGATGTCCAGACGCTTCGGCGAGGCCAACAAGCTCCTGTCCGAGGTCGAAGGGAAAAGCCTGATCCGGAGGGTCGTCGAAGCCGCCCTGGGATCCCTGCTGGATCCGCTCGTGGTGATCCTCGGGCACGAGGAGGACCAGGTGGCGGAGGACCTGGAGGGATATCCCGTCCGCCTGATCTCCAACCATTCATACCGGGAGGGGCAAAGCACCTCCCTGAAGGCGGGGATCCAGGCCCTTCCCCGCGAAACCGAAGCGGCCGCGGTGATCCTCGGCGATCAGGCGGGAATCACCGCTTCCGTCATCGACAGGCTGCTGGATGCCTACCGGCAGAGCGGCGCGCTCATCGTCATTCCCTCCTGCGGCGACGAGCTTCGCCATCCGGTAATCCTTTCCAGAACTCTCTTCCCTGAGCTCCTGCAGCTCAGCGGGGATCGGGGAGGCCGGCAGGTCGTGGAGCGCCACCGGCACAGGGCCGAAGTCGTAACCTTCGCCCCGCAACACCAAAATATTTTTAAAGATATCGATTCCCTCGATGACCTTGAAAGGTGGCGCGGCCGGGATCGATAGAACATCCGGGGAGGAAAATTCTTAATCCGTGTGGAAGGACCACATTTGCTACGTACAGCCGCGGTTGGATTGGCCGAATCGAGCTGTGGCCGATGATGGGGGGGTCCGGAATTTGATCAGCATCAGGAACATCAACAAGACCTTCGTCAAGGAGGTCAAGAAACAGACCATCCCCGTACGAGCCCTGGACGGGGTGAACTTGGAGATCAAGCCTAGCGAGTTCGTCAGCATCATTGGCCCAAGCGGCTGCGGCAAGACCACGCTTCTGAAGATCGTCGACGGGCTGGTCCGCCAGGATTCCGGCGAGATCTACATTGAGGGCAAGAAGGTGGTCGGGCCGGGGCCCGACCGCGCGGTGGTCTTTCAAAACTTCGCCCTGCTACCATGGGGCGACGTGATCAGGAACGTGGCTTTCGGCCTCGAACTGAGGGGCGTGCAGCGCAAGGAGCGGGAAGATGTCGCCCGCAAGTGGATCGAGGTCGTCGGGCTCAGGGGCTTTGAGCACCATTATCCCTCCGAGCTGTCGGGCGGTATGCAGCAGCGGGTGGGTCTGGCCCGGGCTCTGGCGGTGGATCCCAAGGTGTTGCTCATGGATGAGCCCTTCGGGGCGGT
>JACPQU010000132.1 GCA_016190305.1 Bacillota bacterium | reverse complement strand
GGGGGGGGGGGGGGGGGGGGGGATGATATCGTGAGCCTCCGCCTGCTGGAGAAGGAGTTTCTGGAGGTACTTCACCAAAGCATCCGCCGCCTGGCCGTCCCTGACGAGTTGCTGGCCCGGGTGCTCTACATCACTGCCAAGGTGATCTTCTCCGATCTCGTGGTATGGGCTCCGGACCGGGGCTCCTCGTTGCCGTCCCACCGTTCGTACCCACCGGTTCTGATCCCGGAACTGGCGGCCATGTTCGAAAAGCTTCGGGGACTCCCTTCTCCACCGTGCTCTCCGGAGACGGTCTTCGACTTGAAGGGGGATCCGGCGGGGAATTGCATCTGCGCCAGGATGGGGAGAGAGCCTTCCGGCTCCGGCGGGTGGCTTTACGCCTGCCGCAGCCCCGACAAGAAACCTTTTTCCGAAGAAGAGGAGCAACTTCTCCAAGGGATTGCGATGGTCGGCGAACGCCATCTTAGATCCTTGTCCAGAGAAAATGCCACCTTGCATCATATCGGGCTCGATCCAAACTTTCTGCAGACGACGGGCCTGCTGGAGTATGGCCTGTACCTGGGCCAGAATATTCAGTTCGTCCTAGAGGTGGCTTGCCGCCATCTCAACCTTCAAACAGCCGTGGTTTATAAATTGAATCATCTGACCGGGCAACTGGTACCGTTGGCCTTTTGGCATAACAATTCCCCCGTCTCGCTGGGCCATCTGAAGTCTCAGTCCCCACCCCCCCGGGGCTGCCCTGTACTTCTAGGAGAACGAGGGATCCAGGCTGGGGGGTTAATTAAGAAAGGAATATGTTCCAGGACGGAAACCTGCTCCCTGAAAGGGGATCGAACATCCGTCGAGATCCTTTGCGCTCCCATCCTGGACGGTTCGGACCCAATCGGGCTGCTCCAGTTTTCCAGCGGGGATGGATTGCGTCCACCGCTGGAAGGCTCCATCCCTTTCACGGAACTCGTTTCCTCCATCATCACAGCCATAAGATACAGCATAGATACTTACCTCCAGACCATGCAACTCGACCTCGGCACGAAGCTGGCCGCTGCCTTGGCCGAATCGACCGATGCCAGCCCGGCCTCGACTTCCCGCCTCCTCCGGGCCATCTTGAAGTTCACCGAAAGCGACCTAGCCGTTTACCGGTTAGATGAAAGGCTGGTTACCGAAACAATAATTCCTGACTCCGACAAGACTTCCACTGCGGCCTTCGAGAGTTGGGCGGCATCTTGGGAGAGTGGTCTCGACCCCGGAAACCTTGATGTCCCTTGCCTCAAACCCACAGGCATCGCTGTTTTTCCGAAGGCGATGGTGATCCCCATGACCACGGTGCTCCCCAAAAACAGTTACCTTTTTCTCAGCCGCCGGATCGGTACGGAATTCTCATCCTGGGATCTTAAAATCATCTCGGCGAATCTCCCCCAACTATCCTTCCTTTTTGAAAAATACATTCTTGCCCAAACCAGGAAGCAGCGGTGGGATGAACTGGAGCGTTTCAACAGGGTAGCGACCATCGATCAACTGGCCGCAGGGGTAGCCCATGAAATCCGCAACCCCCTGGCCACGATCAGGGGCTACGTGGAGTTGATCAAACGGGGCGGGCTTGATCCGGCCGCAGGCCTTATGAACAAGATCATGGCGGAGCTTGATCGGGTCGATATCATCACCAAAGAAATGCTGTCCTATGTTCGTCCCAAGGAATCGGTAGCCGAAATCCACAGCCTTAACCATATCCTGTCCGAGTCCCTTTCCCTCATCGAGCACAAGGCCTTCGTCCAGGGAATCGCCATCGGGCTGAACACGGATCCGTCGATTGACACCGTGCGGATGGATCGGAACCGGCTCCGGCAGGTATTTCTCAACCTGGCCCTCAACGCCGTTGAATCCCTCGGTTTCCACGGGCACCTTACAGTAAACACCATGCCGGTCGACAGCAGCCAAAACAACGGCGCCGGCCGGATCAGAATCGCTTTTATCGATGACGGTCCGGGTATTCCCCCCGAAATCAGGGATCGAATCTTTGAGCCCTTTGTCAGCGGCAAATCAAATGGAACCGGGCTCGGACTGAATATTTCCCGGAAAATCATCACAGAGCTGGGAGGCACCTTGACCTTCAAGTCCCAACCCGGACACACCGAGTTTGCCGTCGAACTGCCGATTCCGGAACAGTCGTAACGAGATGTTCCTTTTGACAAGGGGGATCCTGCCAGATATACTATTATTGGTTGTCTTCGCCTCTGCAAGGGCAACTAAATACGTTTGGTAGGAGGAAAGTACTGCATGGAAAGAGGCAAGGTGAAGTGGTTCAACGATCAGAAGGGCTACGGATTCATCGAGAGGGAGAACGGGACGGACGTGTTCGTCCACTTCTCGGCCATCCAGGCCCCGGGATTCAAGACGCTCGCAGAGGGCGAAGAAGTCGAGTTTGAGATTGTTCAGGGACCCAAGGGACCTCAGGCTTCCAACGTTAACAAGGTCTCCTAGGAAGCCCGCAAAGCTCGACGCTACTCTAACTGAAGAATTACTGAAGTAGAGATTGATACCCCGGATCTACGATCCGGGGTTTTTTATCCCCGCTCTTATCCCCCCGGAACCGGTGCCGGCCAGGACCAGCTTGGCCAGCACCTCTGGATCGTGGTGGGCCAGGTCCGAACGGGAGAGGAGATCCCCGGTGATCACCCTGGTGCCGGAATTATTGAGGCTGTGGAGCGCGGGTTCGACCCAGGCGGCCCCTTCTAGGGCGTACCGGGTGAGAACAGCCTTCGGAGGGACTTCGATGTTGACGACCACCGCATGCGGCCGGTGCCTGAGATACCCGCCGAGGGCGGCGAGGTGGTCGGCCGCGTTCATTCCGTCGGTTTCACCCCGCTGGGTCATGACGTTGCACACATAGACCACCGGCGCTCCCGTCCGGTTCACCGCGCCGGCCAGGCCGGGGATGAGCAGGTTGGGGATGACGCTGGTGAAAAGGCTGCCCGGGCCCAGAACCACCAGGTCGGCCTCCAGCACGGCTTCCACCGCCTCCTCCAGGGCCTTGGGCGCCGGCGGGTCGAGGAAGATCTTCTCGATCTTCCGGCCCGCCAAGGGAATTTGGGATTCGCCCCGGACCACCCTGTCGCCCTGAAGCACGGCGCACAGGGTCACATCGTCAAGGGTCGCCGGGAGCACGCGTCCCCTCACCGCCAGGACCTTGCTCGACTCCCGGACGGCGGTTTCCATGTCCCCGGTGATCTCGGTCATGGCTGCCAGGAACAGGTTCCCGAAGCTATGTCCCGCCAGCCCTGATCCGTTATGGAACCGGTGCTGGAAGAGCCGGTGCATCAACGGTTCGGCTTCAGCCAAGGCCAGGAGGCAGTTCCGGATGTCGCCGGGCGGAAGGATGCCCAGCTCTTCCCTGAGTCGACCCGAGCTCCCCCCGTCGTCGGTCACCGTGACCACCGCGGTCAGGTTGGAAGTCAGTTTTTTCAAGCCGCGCAGGAGAACCGAAAGCCCGGTTCCGCCTCCGATCCCCACCACCCTGGGCCCATTCGCCAGGGCCTTGGCCCGGCTGGTTCGCTCTCGGTCTTCCGGCCCATCCTGGGGCTGCCTGGTTTTCATTCGGTTTCAGTCCCCGTCTTGTGATCAAGGTGTCGGTGCTCCACCACTACTCTATGACCCTGGTGGCTCAACCGTGAAGCCACCGCTTCAGCCACGGCCACGGAGCGATGGCGCCCCCCGGTGCACCCGACGGAAACTACCAGTTGGGTCTTCCCCTCGTGAATATAGTGAGGGATCAGAAACTCCAGGAGCTGAAGAAAACGTTTGAGGAAATTCTGGCAGACGGGCGCCTTCAGGACGTAGTCGCGCACCTGGGGATCCAAACCGGAAAGCGGCCGGAGCTGGGGGACATAGTGGGGATTCTGCAGGAAGCGGACATCCATGGCCAGATCGGTGTCCGGCGGGATCCCGAAGCGGTAACCGAAGGAGGTCACGGTGATCATCAACCTGGCGGGCGGCCCGCCTTCCACGAACCGGGCGCGGATCTCGTTCTTGAGCTGGTGCGGGGACAGGTAGGTGGTGTCAATGATCTCGTCGGCCCGGTCCTTCAATTCCCTCAGCCGGGCTCTTTCACGCTCGATTCCATCCCACAGGTTCCCGTCCCCCGCCAGGGGATGGCGCCGCCGGGTCTCCTTGAAGCGGCGGATCACGGCCTCATCCGAAGCATCCAGGTACAGGATCCGGAAGCCGATTCCCGAGGCAGCCAGGTCTTTGAGGGCCCAGGCCAGGTCGTTGAAGAAATCTCCGCCCCGGATATCGATGCCGAGGGCCGCCCGCTCGATACCGCCCCCCGGCTGGACGCTGAGATCCACGAACTTGGGGATCAGGGCCGGCGGAAGGTTGTCGATGCAAAAATAGCCAAGGTCCTCGAAGCTCTTGAGAGCCTGGGACTTTCCCGCCCCTGAAAGACCGGTGATGATGACCAGCTTGAACATCCCCGCGATCACCCTATCTTCGGCCGGCCTCACCGAGCGGTTCCTCGGACAGGATCCCGGATCGGCGCGGAGGCCGCGGTATCGAGATCCGTTATCGCCGGGAACCCGTCCTGGTCGGCAATCGTCCGCCTGGTAATCGCCGGCCTGTAATCCTCCGG
>JACPQU010000135.1 GCA_016190305.1 Bacillota bacterium | reverse complement strand
GTTCGGCGGGGGATCGGAAGCCTTCGCCATGCACGCCAAGGGGATGGAACTGGGGGGTTATGATCCCCGCGGGGTGATGGGCATGGCCCTTTGCTACGCCTGCGGCCCCCGGGGAGGCTGCCACCACGCCGGAGGCCGCACGGTGCCGGTTGAGGCGGAGAGCGGGAAGATGGACCGGTTCGCCTCCACGGGGAAGGCCGCCGTGGTGAGGGAGAATCGTGACTGGCGGGCGGTTCTTGACTCGGCCGTTCTTTGCACCTTTAACCGCCTGCAGCCCGATCTCCTGGGGGATCTCCTCTCGGCGCTTACTGGCCGGGACTGGAACCCGGCAGCCTTGCGGGAGGCGGGGGAGAGGATCTCCAACCTGGAGAGGCTCTTCAATGTGCGGGAGGGGATCCGGCGCCGGGACGACATCCTGCCGAGACGGCTCCTGGAGGAGCCTCTTTCAGCAGGGCCGTCCGCGGGCCACGTGGTATCCCTGGAGGGGATGCTGGACGAGTTCTACGCCGAGTGCGGCTGGGACCGGCAAACGGGTATTCCCACCCGGGAGAAGATCAGGGCGTTGAAGCTGGATGGTCTTGTCGAAGAGCCGGCCGGCCCGGCCTAGGGGCGGAACCTGTGTTTTTTGAGTCAAGGGAGGGGGTCTTCAGTGGGTAAGTACCTGATCAAGGGAGCCCGGTACGTCCTGACGATGGATCGGGAGCGGACGGTCTACACCGACGGGGCCGTTCTGGTCGACGGGGATCGGATCGTTCAGGTGGGCAAGTCGGCGGAGCTGGCCGCCCGGGTGACTCCGGACACCGAGGTCATCGACGCCCGGGACAAGCTGTTGATGCCGGGCCTGATCAACGCCCATCTTCATCTCACCCAGCTCCACATCAAGGGGTGCACCACCGACTTCTTCACCCCTTCCCTGATCCCGAAGCTCCACCTCCTGGAGCATACCCAGGACGAGGAGGCGGCTTACTACTCCGCACTTTGCTCGTGCATCGAGGCCCTCAAGACCGGGACCACCGCCTTTGCCGATCCAGGCGGTTATGCCACCGCCCAGATGGTCCAGGCGGTGGATGTGTCGGGGCTGCGGGCGGTCATTTCCCGATCCCTGGCCGATTTCGGCACCGTGGTCGAGGAGCCCACCGATCAGGCCATCCAGGCGGGCAAGGAGTTCGTGGAGCAATACCAGGGGGCGGCCGGCGGGCGGGTCAAAGCGTGGCTCTCCCTGCGCACCGAACGGATGGTTTCCAACGAGCTTTGCCGGCGGATCCAGATCCTGGCCCAGGAGCTGGGCGTCGGCATTCAATCCCACGTGGCTTCGTGCCGCCACTGGATCGACGTGCACAAGGAGGCCTTCCGCGGCCTGACCCCGGTGGAGCGTTTCCATCGGAGCGGCCTGCTCGGGCCCAACCTGCTGCTGACTCACTGCAACTTCCTGACCGCCCGGGAGGCCGACCTGCTCCGGGAGCACGACGTGAGGGTCTGCCACTGCCCCACCAGCGGCTTCATCCTTGGGATGGGCACCCTTCACGGCCGGCACGTGGAGATGTACAAGGACGGCGTCTGTCTCTCCATCGGCTCGGACAACGCCGGGGCCTCCAACTTCCACGATATGTTCCGGGTGATGTACGCTTTGACGGCACACCGGGATCACCACTACGACGCGTGTGTCTTCTCACCCGAGGACATCCTGGACATCTGCATCGTCAACGGGGCCCGCGCCCTCCTCTGGGAAGAGGAGATCGGCTCCCTGGAGCCGGGCAAGATGGCGGACCTGATCCTGCTCGATCTGAACCGTCCCGAGTGGCTTCCGGTGCTGAACCCGGTCAACAACCTCGTCCACTGCGCCACCGGAGAGTCGGTGGATACGGTGATGGTGGGCGGGAAAATCCTGATGCAGGGACGCCGCGTCCTGTTCGTCGACGAGGCGGAGGTGCTGGCCAAGACCCAGGAGGCGGGCCTGCGGGCCGCCGAGAAGGCGGGGCTCCTGAAGACCGCGGCCATGCGGTGGCCGGTAAGGTAAGCAGTTGCCGATGAGGTAGACAGGCTGATAGATAAGTTGATATAGATTGGCTGATAGAAGAGAAAAGCCGGCATTAGGCCGTAGCTCTGTTTGGGGGTTACGGCCTTACTGTTCGGCCTTATTTTTCTGGGGGTGGATCTTTTTGAAGGTGGATCCGGCTGTAGCGGGTGATCAACTCGGCCAGCGCCTCGCTCAGCTCCAGGACTTTCTCGGAGGTGAAGGACCGTTCCCGGCCTACAAGACTGACCAGTGCGGCCCGGAGTTCCTCGATCTTTTTCAATAATTCATCATCGGTAAGATCCATCAAAACGCCACCCGCCACACCGGTGCTCCCATATCGTCACCAGTATGGCTTGATGAACTGGGTGTTTATGCCCGACCTAACCAATCCTGTCTACAATCAGCCGAGATGAGCCGATTACATGAAGATAATGGCGCCGCCGGCGACCACCAGGGAGGCGCTGGTCACCAGGCGCAGCCCCCTGGTCTCCCCCTTGCGGATGATCAGGTAGCTCAACAGGATGGTGAAAATGGGCTGGGAGCTGATCAGGGCCTGGGCTACCGCCACGTTGGTCAGGGTAAAGGACCAGAGGGATAAGAAGAGCGCCGCGCTGGTGCTGACCCCGGCCCCGGTATTGTAGAGGAAATCCTTGCGAGGCATCCGGCGCAGGTTCCCCAACTCCCCCCGCGACCAGAAGGAGATCAGCAGGAGACTGACGGCGACCAGCAGGCCGAAGAAGACCCCTACCACCGGTGAAGATACCTGGTTCAGGCCGGCTTTGCGGGTGATCACGCTCATGGCGTGGGAGAAGGAGCCGAGGGCGGCGAGAGTGAAGCCGATCGCCCGCGGGGAAAGACGGAAGGGAAACCGGGCCGGCGAGCGTTCCTCCGCCGCCGGTTGCCGCCGGGCATCTTCAGGAGAAAGTGAATCATCAATCCGCGGCAGCGGCGGAAACTCCCCGCTGGCCGCAACCTCCCCCTGCACCGCCGCCAGTGAAGGCTTCTTCTTCTCCAGGGCGATCCACACGATTCCCAGGGTTACCAGCAGGATGGCCGCGACGTCCACAACGGAGGTCTGCTCGCCAAGGAAGAGGAAGGCGAAGATCAGGGTGTAGACCGGGACGGAACCCTTGATGGCGCTGACCCGGGAGGGACCCAGGTAGCTGATGGCGGTGAAGATGAAGCTGCGCCCGACAGTGGAGCCGAAGAGGCCTCCCAGGGCGAAAAAGAAGACCGCCCCGGCGGTAAGGGGCGGGAAGGTGCCCATGACGACCATCACGCCGACTACCACGGTATAGATCACCAGGTTGGAGATCAGGCTGACGAACACCCCGTCAAGGGGCCGGGAATTCTCCTGTCCCTTGCCGATGAACACATTGGCCAGGGACCAGGCAATGGCCGCCAGAATGGCGATCAACTCACCGGGCAGGATGATAACCCCCTCTATCTAGTCGCGGTTCTAATGTTCTAATCACGTTCAAACGTTCTGGTCTGGGACGTGCCGTCTACTCCAGATGTTCCTGGTGATCTCGATCGCGCAACGGTGTGGACTCCAAGGTTTTCGGCGGCGCTGTTCCCTTCCCTTTCGGGCTTAAAGCCATGGGCAAACTATTTTCCGGGGAAAGGAAAGCCTGGTCTACGCGGGGAATCCCGGTCGGGAACCCAGGTCCGGTCAGCAACCGGGTAGGGTCGGTTCGGGATTCCGATCGTCGGTTCGGGATCAGATTGGCCGGGTCGGGAATCAGATTGGCCGGGAACCAGATTATCCGAAAAGAGGTAACGAGATGGCTCCCCTGCAACAACCACCCAGAAATCCGGCGGATCCGCCGGATCCGGCGACGGCGATCGATGCTCCTCTGGCCGGGGTGAAGGTTCTGGACCTCTCCCGGATCCTGGCGGGTCCTTACTGCGCCATGATCCTCGGTGATATGGGGGCGGAAGTGATCAAGGTGGAAGCCGTCGGGGCCGGGGATGACATGCGCGGCTGGGGGCCGCCCTTCGTCAACGGCGAGGGCGCTTACTTCCTGACCATCAACCGCAACAAGAAAAGTCTGGCTGTGGATCTCAAGTCCCCCCGGGGAAGGGAGATCCTGCACAAGCTGGTGGATGAGGCCGACGTCCTCGTGGAGAACTTCCGGCCCGGAACGACCGAGCGTCTCGGCCTGGGCTGGGAGGAGCTGCATGCCCGGAACCCGCGGCTGGTCTATTGTTCCATCTCGGGATTCGGCCAGACCGGCCCCCGGAAGTATGAGGCCAGCTTCGACTTGATCTGCCAGGGTGAGGCGGGGCTGATGGGGGTCACCGGTTTCCCGGACGGCTCCCCGACCAAGGTGGGAATCGCCATCTCGGACCTGGTCGCCGCCCTTTGGGCGGTTCAGGGGATCCTCATGGCCCTGTACCAGCGGGGTGAAAACGGGGAAGGCCGCTACGTGGATATCTCCCTTCTGGACAGTCTCGTCTCCCTGCTGACCTTCCAGGCGGGAATCCATTTCACCACCGGGGAGGATCCCGGCCGCAAGGGAAACGCCCACGCCACGGTGGCTCCCTACGAGACCTATCCGGCCGCGGACGGCTATTTCAACCTCGCTGTGGGCAACGATTCCCTGTGGTCCCGCTTCTGCCGGGCCGCGGGTCGGGAGGATCTCGAGAAGGATCCCCGGTTCGCCGTCAACCGCGACCGGGTCACCAACCGGATCGCCCTGAACGAGATTCTGGAGAGAGTTTTCAGGAACAAGCCGGTGGCTCATTGGCTCGAGATATTGAAGGAAGCCGGGATCCCCTGTGGGAGGATCAACTCCATGAGCCACGTTTTTACGGATCCCCAGGTCATCGAACGGGGGATGATCTTCACCCTCGATCACCCGGTGGCCGGGAAGGTTCAGGTTCCCGGCAGTCCCCTCAAGCTTTCAGAGACGCCTCCGATCCCGGCGGCGGCGCCGCCCCTGGTGGGGCAGCACACCCGGGAGATCCTGGCCGACCTCGGCTACAGCCAGGCGGATGTGGATCAACTGGAAGAGGCAGGGGTGGTTCAGAGCTGCCCTCCCAAGTAAGGTGCGACCGCCTCCGGTGAATGGTCTTCATGGAGTGGTCTTCATGCGCTCCGCCCCGCGGCCCCTGGGGCCAGGGGCTTTACTTTTCTCCAGGGTTTTCCGTCCGGGACCACCCAGGTGGCCAGGGCCGCTCCTCCCAGCATGAAGGCGCCAACGGTCAGGATGACGGCGTAGCTGCCGGAGTGGTCGAACAGCACCCCGGCCAGGTAGGTCCCGATGGCTCCCCCGATGTGGTGAATCATCGAGATAAAACCATAGATTTGTCCCATCGACCTGCTGCCGAAGAGGTCTCCCACCACGGCGGCCATGACGCCGGAGGTCACGAAGGCGGTGATCCCGTAGAGCAGGGCGAAGAGGTACAGGGAAAGGATGCCCTGGCCGGAGAGCAGGACCACGAAGGAGAGGCCGCGGATCGCGTAGAGGGCGCCAAGCGGGATCTTTCGCTTGGAGATATAATCGGAAAGGATATTCACCCCCAGCACCCCGGCAAGGTTCATTCCCCCCATCAGGCCGAGGGCATTGGCCGCCGTCAGCCCGGTGAATCCCCGATCCATGGCCATGACCACGAAGTGCAGGTTGATGATGTTGACGGTGAAGCCGCAGACGAAGAAGCCGGCGGCGAGGAGCCACATGGGGGCCTGGGCGCAGGCGGTGCGGAAGGGGACTTCATTTTGCGCCGGGGCTTGGGACAAGGCGTTCGTCTTCATGGAAGGGTCGGGGACGGGGTTGGGACCGGGGCCGGGAACGAGGTGGTGGTCGGGAACGGACTCATCCGTTTCCGTTCCGGCGGGATCCAGCCGCCCCCCGTCGACCTTCAAGCCCATATCCGCAGGACGATCGCGGATCAGGAGCAGGACGAGTGGCATGATCAATACCACGGCGGCCGCGCCGAGGACCACGAAAGTCAAACGCCACCCGATGGACAGCAGGAGGATCATGCTTACCGGAGCCAGGATCATCTGGCCCAGGGAAACCCCCATGTTGGAAACCCCGAGGGCGGTCCCTTTCCTTCGTTTGAACCAGCGGATGACGAGCACCGAGGCCGGCAGGATCCCCATCAGCCCGAAACCCAACCCGAAGAATACCCCGATGAGCAGATGAACCTGCCAGAGCCGGTCGGCCAGGGCCATCCCGAACATGGATACGGCCACCAGCCCGATGCCGATCCCGATCACCAGCCGCGCCTTCCACCTGTCCATCAGCCACCCCGTGGCGGCCTGGGTGGCGGCGAAGCAGAGGGTCAGGATGGCGAAGGATAGGGAGAGATCGGCTCTGGTCCAGCCGAACTCACGGGTCAGGGCGTTGAAAGAGACGGCGAAGCTGCTCCTGATCCCAAAAGAGATCAGGAGGGACAAGAAGGTGACGAAGACGATGATCCAGCCGTAATAGAGTCCACGTTCTTTCCCGTCCCCGGGGGCTCTCTCTCCCCGGTTCATTGCTCCAGCGGCAGGCAAAAAAGTTACCCCCTAGGAAGTCTGCGCTTGTTTCTGGCTCATCCCAGCTCGGGATAGGGAGAACAACCGGTTGGCTTATGGGAAGCCGAACGGGATCACGTTCTCCGTGCTGACGGTGTTTCCCTTGGGAGACCCTTTGAGGATCACCTCGGAGGGTTACCCCGGTCCCCGGTCAAGGGGCGCGATCACTTTCCGGTAAACAAGGTAGCTCTGACGGACCTTGTCCACATACTCCCTGGTTTCGAGGAAGGTGATGGTCCGGGAGAAGTCTATCGGCTCCCGGTACAGGGGATCCTTCAACCAGCGGGCGACGCTGCCGTTTCCGCCGTTGTAGGCCGCCAGGGCGTGGTCGACGTCCCCGTTGAACAGCTTGAGCAGATACGCCAGGTACCATGAGCCCATGCGGATGTTGGATTCCACGTTAAAAAAGGACAGGACATCCGGTGAGGCGTTCACCTTGCCCGCGAGCCACTTGCCGGTGGAAGGCATGATCTGCATGAGTCCGATGGCGCCTGACCGGGATACGGCGAAGGCGCGGAAGTGGCTCTCCTCCCGGGCGACGGCATAAATGAGCCATGGATCCACGCTGAATTCGGCGGCCGCCTTCTCGACGATATCGCGGTAGGGAGTCGGGTAGGCAAGCCGGTAGGTGTCAATGGTCGGCAACCGGCCCAGAACCGCGGCTGCTTCCCGCAGGCCCTCGTAGGACAGGCCCCGCATGGAGTACCACTCGGCCAACTCCAGAAGTTGGGCCGGGCTGAGAGAGGACCTGGCGATCTCGATCTCCAGTTCCGCCAGTTCCCAGCCGGTCACACCGGCCTCCCAGAGCTTGATTCCCGGCGCCGACAGCAGATCGATCGGCTGCTGCCCGGGTCCCGATCCTGAACCGGCTATTCCGGGATCACCTTCAACCCTGGGTTGGTTCTCGCCCTCCTCTGTTACCGGCTTCCCTTCTTCTACCTCGGGGGTGACCTCCTGTCCCAGGCGCTCGTGCCATGGCGAGCCGGCAGGCAGCATCCCCTCAGCCCTCCCGGCCCGGTCTCCATCCCCGAGCCGGCGGCCCAGCACAAGGGCGCGGAAAGCCGCCTGGTCGGCCACCCGGACCGGTTCGGAGCCCAGCTCCAGGTAAACGGCCAGCGCTTTCTCCGGCATCTTCAACTCTTCATAAATCCGCCCCGCCAGCCAGCGTGCTTCCGAGGACGAGACGCCGGCCAGGATCTCAGCGGCTTTGAGCCGCTGTCCCATCTGGAGAAGCAGCCGCCCCTGGGCCTCCAGCCCCGCCTTTCCTGCCGCCTGATAAGAGCGAAGGGCGGAGCGGTTCTGGCTCAGGGCCTCGTGGGCTTTTCCAAGAGCGAGGTGGACGGCGGGATACATCAAGGACGAGTCCGGGGGGATCCCGTCAGCCGCGTCATGGGCCTCCTGG
Organism: Bacillota bacterium; assembly: GCA_016190305.1. GTDB lineage: Bacteria > Bacillota > JACPQU01 > JACPQU01 > JACPQU01 > JACPQU01. The sequence goes on along the minus strand of JACPQU010000135.1, from coordinate 5,270 downwards.
TGCTTCCCCTGCCCGGCCAGGGCCCTGGTTTTCTCCAGGCGTCCTTCCGGCCCCAGGGTTCCCACGATGGTGAGGAGTTCCATGGCCTCCCGAAAAGCACCCCGGTCGTTCAGGTAGCGGGCGACGGTAATCGGGGAAAGAGCGGTTCTTAACAGCCCTTCCACGGCCGCCGGATCCGGAAGGAAGTTCCGGAAGCTCTCTCGCGCTTCTTCGACCCGGCCGGCGGCGGACAGGGCGAGGGCCAGCCCCAAGCGGGTTTCCCTCGTGGAGTGGAGCTTGTCGGCCCGTCTGAAGTAGAAGGCGGCCTGCGCGGGTTCCCCGGGCAGAAGATGCCGTGCCAGCAACCGGCCCGCCAGGTGTCCCAGCGCATTCCGCTGTTCAGCCAGGGTCGTCAGCCCGGATCTCGCTCCCGGCATTTGGTTCCCGCCTTCGACCTCCTGGAGAAAACGATAGGCGGCTCCAAAGGACAGCAGATCAGCCTCTTCCGACAGAGGGGAGAACGGTGGGCGACGGGAGTCAGCCTCACCGGCGGCGGGGGCTTTATCGATCTGCCCTGCCGGTCCCTCCTCGGGGGCCGGGGCCTTAATACCAGGTATGGGGAGCGACAGGAGCAGGAAGACAGCCGTCGCCGCCCCCAGTATGGAAAACAGGGTTTGAAGCGCATACCTGCGAGGGGATACGAAAACCACATCCTCCGCCGGGGCCGTCTCCTTCGCCGAGCAGGCTCTTTGAAGGGCGGGGGCTTTTACACTGATCCTGCCATTAAGAGAATTCGACGGACGGGAGACTTTTCCTGATGTCAACCCTTGCCATTAGGGCCGCATCTTTGTTTGGTAATAAAACCTGCGGAATCAAGGAATATTGCAGGGTAGAAAGGAGGTGGACATCGATGGCATGGCTCACCCAGAAGGAGATCCTGGAGCTCAACGACCGCTTGATGGAGCACGCCGCCTTGATCGAGAAGTACGGGGCCTACAGCGCTCAGAGCCAGGATCAGCAACTCCGGGAACTCGTCCAGCGCCACCAGGGGATCTTCCAGCGTCACTATAACGAGATGCGATCCTTCCTGCAGCGGGCGCAAGGCGCCATCCAGACCGGCCAGCGGTTCGGCACGCAGCAGGCAGGCGCATTCACCGGGCCAAGCGTTCTCCCCGGCACCCTGCCGCCCATTACCGGAGGGGTCCCCAGCGGGTACCCGGGAACGACCTTCGGAACCATGAACAGGTAGCCTGACGGTACCGGATCGGATCAAGGCTCAAATACAACTCAAACGGTGATTGCCGCGCTCAACCGGCCAGGCCGGCAAGGCTCTCGAGAGTGAAAACCTCAACAACCTGAACAACTTCCAAACGACCCTAGCCCAATTCCGGGAGGTGAATATGATGCAGCCCAATCCCCAGGTCAAGACGGTCTCCGATCAGACCATCGCCATTGATTGTCTCCTCTCATCAAAGTGCATGGCGGTAAGGGATGTCATCGGAGCGGTCGAGTGTGCTACGCCGGAACTGCGGCAAGCCATGGTCCACATGAACCAGGATCATTTGAACATGGCTCGCGACGTGTTCGAGTACCTGCAGCAGCGCGGATGGTACAACGTACCCTCCGCCGAGAGCCAACTGGTCAGCCAGTTTGCTTCCCAGTACCAGCCTCCGATTCAGGGGCAGTTTGCGACCGGTTATCCGGGGGGAATCGGAACGATAGGCGGAGGAATTACCCCGCCCTGGACTCAGTAGGATCCCTGGAAAAACCGGGGGAATTTGCATTTACATTAGGAAGGCCGGGGGGTGGATCCCCGGCCTTGCTCTTGGATGGCCGGTGGAGCGGAGAACCGGTGGAGCGGAGAAGGGGAGGGAATGATTCCGGCGGCTTGAGCGCCTCTTCCACTAGGGAGCCTGGGCCGGCGTGGGCACAGTGTCTGGAGTGGGCACAGGGTTCGATTCCGATTCAGGAGCCGGCGTAGAAACAGGGGCCGGTGCGGGCTTGAAAGGCGGGGCAGGGATGTATTCCCGCAGAGCGCCCTCGTTATAAATATTCCGGGCGTTCCAGAAGAGCCATGAGTCCACGCCCAGTTCCTCTGAGGCCCGGATCTGGGCCAGCACTTCCTTGGTCCCGTAAGGGTGGCGCATGGTGAAATCCTGGAGCCAGGGCCGCATGATCTTCTGTTTCTCGGGACTTAAGCGGGCAAGTCCGTATTTCAGACTGGCCCGGACGACTTCGTACGGAGCGGCGTCGGGGTCCGGCTGACCGAACGATCTGGGGTTCCAGTGGGAAGGGTAGATCATGGGGGAGATGTAATCCGCGACCTCGGCGATCTCTTCCAGCTTCTGACCGATGCGCACGTCGTCCGAGGCCGCGAGGGACATCCCGAAGATGTCCGCCGAGATCGGCACCCCCGCGGCGTGCAGAACCCCGCGGGCCTTGGCCAGGAATCCTTTGATGGCTTCGGAGCGGGAACGGCCCTGCGGATCCCCGTAAACAATACCCTCCATGCCCGCGCCGGTCGGGAAACGGACGTAATCGAATTGGATCTCGTCAAAGCCCGCCCGGGCGGCTTCCAGGGCCACGGCGATGTTGTAGTCCCAGACTTCCTCCAGGTACGGGTTGGTCCAGAGCATCCCTAGACCGTCACGCCAGGGCTGCCCGGATCCGCCCATCCGGAGCGCCAGGTCCGGACGCTGTCTGGCCAAGGTGGTATCGTTGAAAACCACCACCCTGGCAATGGAGTAGATCCCCCTCTGGCGCAAGGAGTAAGTAAGGGCTCTCAGGCTCTTGATCGGCGCCCGCGTGAGGTTTCCGGACGGAACTGATTCCGATTGATAGGTAAGGCCCCGGTCCGACTTGACGTCGATCACCAGGGTGTTCAGTTCGGTGGTCTCCACCAGTCTAAGGAGGCGGGTGAACTTCTCGCTCCCTGCCATTTCACCGTTGATGTAGAGGCCGCGGATGGGCCCGGAGGGAAGGCGCAGCCCCGAAGCAGGGTCGGGAAAGGGGATCATGGCCCAGTCCTGACCAGGCGCGGGTTCAGCCCAGTAAGGATCGTATCCGAATGGGGCACCGTCCGCAGAGCCGGGGCGGGGCGGGCTCGAGGGCTCCTGGGTGCCCGAATCGGGGGGCGGCTCCGGAGCCTCTTGACTATCCCTGTCTTCCGGAAGGCCCCGGGATGGAGCACCGTTCTGGGATGAAGACCCGTTTTGGGGCGATGACCCGACCGGAGAGTCCGGGTTCTCCAGGGGCGGATCACCCGGCGCCGGTTCAACGGACGGATCTCCGATGACCTCGCCCGGCTCGAGGAGTCCTGGGGGAGCGAGGGAAAGAGCATCCCGGATTTCACTGCCTTGGATCAAGGTGGCCGAGGCCAGAGGGATCAAAAAGAAGGCCAAGATCCTGAACATGTGGCTCGTCGCCAAGGGGCGGTCCACTCCTGGTTGGTCTGGGACCCGCCGGTCACGAAGGAGTCACGACCAAGGAGAATACTGGCATAAGATATGCGCTTCTATGGCGATGAACTCCTGCAAACCCCGCGTATCCAGATCGTACCAGTTCTTGATTTAATTTTCTAATTATTGTCCGTTGGTTATCCGTGAGTACCGGCAGTTGATCCCCGTCCGGCTGTTCCCGGGTCAAGCGCCCAGGAAGGACAGTCCGGCAGCCGTTCCAGCCAGAAAAACGAGGATGCCGAGGGCAACGGCCGCCCTGGGTCGCCTGGTCCCGCTTCCGATCACCAGGAGGCAGGGAACGCTCACCGCCGGAAGCGTGATCAGCACCGCCGCCGCGGGACCGGTCAGTCCGGCCCCGAGGAGCCCTAACGCGATGGGGATTTCCGTCCAGGTAGGGATCATGAGCAGGGTGCCGAAGGCGGCCGCCAGGATGATTCCTACGGGATTGTTCCCTGACGGCGGGATCAGCCTCACCAGCACCGAGGCGGCGAGGGATCCGGCGAAGAGCAGCGGAAGCACGATGGCTGCCAGCCTCCATGCCGTGGAGAGCCAGGTGGTGATGAGGACGGTCGGGCTGGGCAGGGCTCGTCCGGTCAGAGCGTCCAGCGCCATCCACCTGGCGGGAGCCATGGCCAGGCGGTTGAGGGTGAACGCGATCCGGCCGAACGGCGTCGCGCCGCTGTGAGCCTCTCCGGGGGCTGCCGCCCCCCGCAACTCGTCGCCGGCTCTCCCCGTTCCGGGGATCCCGGAGGTGTCTGAGGAATCTGAGGAAGGCCTCCCTGCCGCCAGGGCGGCCAGGTAGGTCAGCAACAGTCCCACCGCCAGCCCGCCGGCGATCCTGAGGACGGCGTATTTTCCCGGCAGCAGCAAGGCGGCGAGGGTAAGGGAGGTCAGGTTGAGCATCGGGGAGGACACCACGAAGGCCAGGGTGGAGCCGAGCGGTGCCCCGGCCCGGAACAGGGCCGATCCGATGGGAGCGGCACAACACGAGCAGAAAGGTTGGGTAAGGGCCAGCCCGCCGGCCGCCAGGTGAGCCCTTGCCCCGCCCCTTCGAAGGACCTCCAGGAGCCGGCCTGAGGCCACCAGGAAAAGGGCGCCCAGCAGAAGGCCGATGAGCGTGGCGTGCCAGACCAGCAGAAAGTAGTTGAGGGTCTCCCCCAAGGGGGCGAGCCAGGCCGGAAATGCTTCAATGGGAAAGGCCCGCCCGATCCCGGTGCGGCCCGCCGCGGCGATCCGGGAAGCGGGTACCACCCGGTAGGTGAAGAGGTCGATGACCAGCATGATCACGATCGCCGCGGCCGTCGGCCGGGTGAAAGACTGAAGCTGAGCTCCGGCACCCGCTGCTCTCCTCTCGGCTTTCACCAGGTACAGGTAGGAAAAGCAAGCACCCAGGGCGGCCAGGAGAAGCATGGGCAGATGGCGGGGATCAAAAAGGATGATCGCCGACGGTGATCCGATCTTGAGGTAGGCCTCGGTAGGGAAGAGGAAGCCCCGCCGCATTTCCACCAGGGTGAGAAGGAGCAGGGCCAAGGAGGCCAGGAAGGCGATGATTCCGATCTTGACCGCACCTTTTTCCGCTGCTGTCCGGGTTATTTGATTTCCCTGTCTTAACCGAGGCTGCATCCTGAGGGTCTCCTCTCCTAATAGCCGGCCGGTCAGGTCGAACCGGCGCGGCGTCCCAAGATTAAGATTTCATCGATTCTATGGCGTTCCTACTTCGCCCCGCTTATTCTATATCCTTCTAGATATCTTAAGTAATACTTATGTGAGGCGGGAAGAGTTTAGTAAGACCTTTGGGGTATTGATTTTCTGGATAGTCAGTCTATATAATCT